>CAZNGJ010000012.1:17675-34619 GCA_964572615.1 uncultured Bacteroides sp. | reverse complement strand
GAGCCTCGACGTCAAGACCGATACCCAAGGCGGCTGCCATGGGTTCGAAAATCATGCAGACGTCACGACCGCCGGCGTGATCCGACGAGTCGCGGACGGCACGGATTTCCACTTCGGATGCCCCCGAGGGGATACCGACTACCATACGGAGCGATGGGGTAAACCAATTCTTTTTCGAGCTGGCCTTTTTGACGAAGCCGCGTATCATAAGCTCGGCAGCGTTAAAATCGGCGATAACGCCTTGACGCAGAGGACGAACGGTACGGATGCCTTCGGGCTCCTTGCCGTACATCAGCTGGGCTTCGTTGCCTACGGCGATAAGTTTGTCAGTACGTTTGTCGAGAGCCACAATCGAAGGCTCGTCGATTACGATCTTGTCATTATGAATAATAATCGTGTTGGCTGTGCCAAGGTCGATTGCTATTTCTTTGGTTAATGAGAAAAGTCTCATGTCGGAGATTGATGGTTAAAAAATGATTGAAGTTTAAGAGAAAAGAGTCTGAACGAGTTCCGCTATATAATAATGTGTAGGTATGCTGCTAAACGGATAGTCGGCAATACCTCCGGAACAATCGGATCAGTGTTTGAAGTGACGGGAACCGGTCATCACCATCGCCATGTCGTGAGCATTGCAATAGTCAACCGACTCGTTGTCGCGAACAGAACCGCCGGGTTGTATCACGGCGTTCACACCTGCCTGATTGGCGATTTCGACGCAGTCGCCGAAGGGGAAGAAGGCATCGGAGGCCATAACGGCACCGCTGAGGTCGAAACCGAACGAGTGAGCCTTAGTAATAGCCTGCTTGAGTGCATCGACACGCGAAGTCTGACCAACACCCGAAGCACACAACTGACGGTTCTTGGCCAGTACGATGGCATTGCTCTTGGAGTGCTTGACAATCTTGTTGGCAAAGAGCATGTCATCGATTTGGGCATCGGTGGGAGCTACGTTGGTTACAGTCTTAAGATCCTCGAGGACTTCTGCCTTAAGGTCGCGATCCTGGACGAGAGCACCGTTAAGGATGGTGCGTACGGTCTTGGGCGCGTCGTTGGCCTTCTTCTGAACGAGGATTATACGGTTTTTCTTCTGTTTGAGGATAGTCAGTGCATCGTCGGAGTACGAAGGTGCGATGATAACCTCGAAGAAGATTTTGTTGATTTCGGCAGCTGTATGAGCATCTACTTCGTGATTGGTGATAAGAACGCCGCCGAAAGCCGAAACGGGGTCGCCGGCCAAGGCGTCGGTCCATGCCTCAATGAGAGTGGGGCGCGAAGCCAGACCGCAGGCGTTGTTATGCTTCAGGATTGCAAAAGTAGTGTCCGTAAACTCAGCGATGAGAGCTGTGGCGGCATCGATATCGAGCAGATTGTTGTACGATATTTCCTTGCCGTGCAACTGTTCGAACATCTCGTCGAGTTTGCCGAAGAAGTAACCTTTCTGATGAGGATTTTCGCCGTAGCGCATGGCTTTTTCGCCGTCGATAGCGAGTCGAAGAGCCGAGGGAACTTCAAAAGTCGAATCGAAGTAGTTGAATATTGCCGAGTCATATTCGCTCGAAACGGCAAAAGCCTCTTTGGCAAACCAACGACGCTGATTGAGATCTGTAACAGCGCCCTGATTGTCAAGGATGCCACGAAGCGCAGCATACTGGTTCTTGGAAGCAACGATAACAACGTCGTTGAAGTTCTTGGCAGCTGCACGTATCAACGAGATACCGCCTATGTCGATTTTTTCGATGATGTCTTCCTGCGAAGCACCTGAGTTGACAGTTTCGGTGAAAGGGTAAAGGTCGACGATGACCAGGTCGATACCGGGGATGTCGTATTGGGCGATCTGCTGTTTGTCTGTTTCGTTGTCGCGACGGTTCAGGATGCCGCCGAATACCTTGGGGTGTAATGTTTTGACGCGGCCACCGAGAATTGATGGATAGCCGGTGAGGTCTTCGACTGCACTGCAGGGGTAACCGAGACTTTCAATAAACGAGCGTGTTCCGCCGGTAGAAAGAAATTGTACACCATCTTTGTGGAGAAGTCGAAGAATATCTTCGAGTCCGTCTTTGTAAAAGACTGAAATTAAAGCAGTTTTAATCTTTTTGCTGTTGTCCATCTTGGAAAAACTTGGATTGGGGGTAAATTCAGACCACAAAATTACAAATTTTCCTTGGTATGACATAATTAATAATAAAGGAATTTTTCTGAAAAAATACAGTTTGAGTATTTTTTTGGAAAAACCGGCGTAGCGAACCATTGGGCGTACTTGCTCGTTTATATTATACATCACACTTGAAGGAATAACGACAAACACAATACAGACAAGATGAAAAAATACGGTATATTTTACGGATCGGCCACTGGTACGACGGCCGATGTTGCATCACGAATCGGTGCGCAACTTGGTGTAGACGCAGCTGATATTAAGAATGTAAAAGATGTTGATCCCGTACAATTCGGTGATTATGAAGTCCTTGTACTCGGTACGAGCACATGGGGCGACGGCGAAATCGAAGAAGACTGGTACGATGTGCTGGCCGGTGTCGAGATGCTGGCGTTGAAAGGCAAGAAGATCGCACTGTTCGGATGCGGCGACGAGAATATGTCGGATACATTCTGCAATGGGGTAGGCGAGTTATATAGCCGACTCAAAAAAACCGGTGCTACCTTTATCGCTCCGTTCAATACCGATGGTTACAGCTACAGCAAGACCTCGGCCGAAGTCGATGGTCGCATTGTCGGATTGCTCCTCGATGAGGTAAACAAACCCGAATTGACCCCCGCTAAAATATCGGCTTGGACCGAATTAATTAAAAATAGCTAAAATTTTAGGATTTTATTGCGGTTTTTTTGCCCGAGACTGCGGATGTTCGACGGATAATTTCTATCTTTGTAGTCAAGTTTGAAAACAGACTACGAAATATGACAGAGTCGAAGTTTTGCAATACGGACATACGACGTCTGAAAGCCTTGCTTTCGGACTCCCGCAACATTGTTATCACTTGTCATCTTTCGCCCGATGGAGATGCCCTTGGCTCCTCCCTCGGGCTGAAATGTCTTTTGTCGAAACTGAACCCGAAAGCACGGGTGACGGTAGTGACACCCGACGAGCCGACCCATACGCTGTCGTTCCTTCCGGGGTATAAGGAGATAAAGCCCAATTCGCGGTACACCGAGCGCATCCGCTCGCTTCTTGACAAGGCAGACCTGTTGGTGTGTCTTGACTTCAACGAGCTGTATCGCACCGACCTGCTTGCTCCGGCTCTCCGCGCATGCACAGCGATAAAGCTACACATCGACCATCATATCGGTCCTGAGGATTTCGCTGATTTGCGGTTCTCTTTCCCCGAAAAGCCGGCAACGTGTATGCTGATGTTCGAATTGTTGGAAGCAGCCGGTCTGACTGAGTACATCGACAAGGATTGTGCCGATTGTCTGCTTACCGGCATGATGACCGACACGGGCGATTTTACATATAATCTTGACGATCCGACTATATACAATGTTATAGGAAAACTCATATCGCATGGTGCCGATAAAGCTCGACTGACGCGGTTGCTGTTTCAGACATTCACCGAAACGAATCTCCGTATCCAGGGCTTTGCACTGTCACAGCTTATGGAGGTTTTCTACGATGCCCATGCAGCCTTGATTGTTATCAGCCGTGACGATCTGAATCGTTTTAACTATAAACGAGGCGATACCGAAGGACTTGTCAACAAGCCCCTTGCCATTCCCGGAATCTTGTACAGTTGTTATCTGCGCGAGGAGACGGATTATATCAAGGTGTCGATGCGATCGCTGGGCGACTTGCCGGTCAACGAGATATGTGCAGACCATTTCGGTGGTGGCGGACATAAGAACGCTTCCGGCGGTGAATTTCGAGGTACTCTCGAAGAATGTGCCGAAAAGTTCCGCAGCCTGCTTGAGATTAACAAAGATAAGTATATTACCGGAAATGCCGAACTAGCCTCGATACTGGCCGATGAAAAACGGTAACAATCAACCAATAACCCCAATTATTAACCGATCAATGACAAAAATACCATTCAAATATACAGCACGGATATTCAGCTGCCTTGTTGCCACTGTGTTTGTAGTGGCGAGTCTGACATCGTGCAGCGACTCGAAGTCGTATGCCCAGTTGCTGACTGAAGAAAACCATTTCGTCAACAATTTCCTGGCCGACCAGCGGGTGGTCAATACCATCCCCACCGACAGCACATTCAACTTTGAAGTAGGTGAGGACGCACCGTATTACCGTCTCGACGAGGATGGCAACCTGTACATGCAGGTGGTCAGCAAAGGAACTCCCGGCAACTATGCCAAGTCGGATCAGGTGATATACTTCCGCTACACCCGTTATCCCCTCAACCTATATGCAGGCGGTGAGCTGCCGAGCGGTCAGGGCAATGTCGACGACATGAGTTATCAGAATACCTGGTTCCGTTTCGAGAACTACTCGCTGCAGTCGTCCTATCAGTGGGGTACGGGTATACAGAAACCGCTCCAATTACTGCCTATCGACTGTGAGGTCAACATCGTCATCAAGAGCCAATACGGTTTCTACGATGAGATGTCGTATGTTGTACCCTTCCTTTACAAGGTGCGCTATTATCCGCAGATGACATAAAAAGACTATTCCTAAAAAAATATACCGATCAAAATCTAACAACCTAAAATAATCCTAAAAAAATGACTCTTATCAAGTCCATCTCCGGTATACGAGGAACTATCGGAGGAAAATCCGGCGAAGCGCTGACGCCTATGGATATAGCCAAATATACAGCAGCTTACGCTACTTTTATCGACCGAACCACCACCCGTCCCAACCGTACTATCGTAGTAGGTCAGGATGCCCGCATCTCCGGCCCTATGGTGCTCGACATCGTAGTCGGAACACTTATGGGTATGGGTTTTGACGTTGTCAACATAGGTCCCGCTTCGACTCCCACCACCGAAATCGCAGTGACGATGGAGGAGGCTTGTGGCGGTCTCATCCTTACCGCATCGCATAATCCCAAGGAGTGGAATGCGCTAAAGTTGCTCAATGAGCGCGGCGAATTCCTTAGCAACGCCGAGGGTCAGGAAGTGCTCCGTATCGCCAACGACCGTGATTACACCTTCGCACCCGTAGATCGCCTCGGTCAGCACCTCAAGAACACCACTTACAACCGACGTCATATACAACGAGTGCTTCAACTTGCGCTCGTCGATGTCGAAGCTATCAAGAAAGCTAACTTCACTGTAGCTGTCGATGCTGTTAACTCGGTAGGCGGTGTCGTTATTCCCCAGTTACTCCAGGCTTTGGGCGTTAAGAATATCATCCGTCTCAATTGTGACCCGACAGGCAACTTCGCTCATAATCCCGAACCTATACCCGAAAACCTTACTGAAATCTCGCGAGTAGTCCGTGAAGGTGGCGCCGATGTCGGCTTTGTTGTCGATCCGGATGTTGACCGTCTGGCCATCGTTATGGAGAACGGCGAGATGTTTGTCGAGGAATACACCCTCGTCTCCATTGCTGACTATGTACTTAAGCATCAGCAGGGACCGGCTGTATCCAACCTCAGTTCGTCGCGTGCTCTCCGTGATGTCTGCAAGCGTCACAACTGCCAGTATTACGCTTCGGCAGTAGGCGAAGTCAATGTTACTACCCTTATGAAGTGTACCGGTGCTGTCATTGGTGGCGAAGGTAATGGAGGTGTCATCTATCCCGAACTGCACTACGGTCGCGATGCCCTTGTTGGCGTTGCTCTGTTCCTTACGCTCCTTGCCAAGTCGGGCAAGAAAGTCAGCGAACTCAAGAAGGATTATCCCGAATACGCCATTGCCAAGACAAAGATTCAGATTACTCCCGAACTCGACGTCGATATGCTTCTCGAAAAGGTGAAAGAGCATTATAAGAAGGAAAAAATTACAGACGTGGACGGAGTCAAGATCGACTTCCCCACCAGCTGGGTTCATCTGCGTAAGTCGAATACCGAACCTATCATCCGTATCTACTCCGAAGCACCGACCCAGGAAGAAGCCCGTGCTCTCGGCGACCAAATGAAGGAGCTGATAACAAAACTGTCTTAAACGACAGTTCGTTCTGATATTTAGCAGCTCCCCCGATACCGTAGTCATTTATGTTATCGGGGGAGTTTTACCCAGTTTATACCAACCTTAACCAATGAAAATCACTTCCCTTAAAGGCTTAGTAATATTTGGTCAAATTGTGTTGGCCGGAAGCCTCACCCACGCTGTGGCGGAAACACCCGTATGGCTAGAAGCTGATTCGGCTGCAGCTATCAAGTCGCGTATCCTCAGCGACTTCTCGATAGTCTGGGCAGACGGAGTCAAGCAGTTCGGCGAGCGTTACGGCATCGACGAAGCGACCTTACGCGATTGGGAAGCCAAGCATTATATTGAGACCAAGACTATCGACGGCGTGAAGCGCATCCACCGCAAGTCGCTCGGCAATGCCAAACT
Source organism: uncultured Bacteroides sp. (assembly GCA_964572615.1). Classification (GTDB taxonomy): domain Bacteria; phylum Bacteroidota; class Bacteroidia; order Bacteroidales; family Muribaculaceae; genus CAG-873. The sequence continues at coordinate 28,154 of CAZNGJ010000012.1, read as the reverse complement.
CCTCAATCCCGAGTTGAACGGCGGTTGGAAATACCGCGGAGCCTCCGCATCGGATGCCCGTATTGCATACGTCGATTCAGTATTGGCATACGTCGATGGCAAATTGCCTGACGGAGCCGCCCACCGCGTGCATTATCGCTTCTCGATTGATGTGCCTTACGACGAGGCCCTTGCCGGTGATACTCTTCGGGTATGGATGCCAATCCCGTTTGAGAGCGACCGCCAGAACTCAGTAAATATACTGTCAGCTTCACAACCCGACTACGTTCTGTCAGGTGATAAGTCGATACATTCGACAATCTATTTTGAGAAACCGGTTGCGATCGGTCAGCCGACACATTTTGATTATGAAGCCGAGTTTGTCACCGAAGGCAGTTATTTCAGTCCCGAGTATATTGCGGCCAACATGAAGCCTTACGACAAGTCGTCCGAACTATATCGCCGTTATACCGCCGTTGAGCCGCCCCACGTTATAAAAGCCGACAGCCTGGCTCGGCATATTGTAGGTGACGAAACCGATCCCTACCGTCAGAGCGAGTTGGTATATGACTATATCATCCGCAATTTCCCGTGGGCCGGTGCACGCGAGTATTCGACCATAACGTGCATTCCTGAGTATGTAATCCGCGAAGGCCACGGTGACTGCGGCCAGGTTAGTCTTCTGTACATTTCGCTGATGCGTTCGCTCGGTGTGCCTGCACGTTGGGAAAGCGGTTGGATGCTGCATCCCAAGGAGAAGAACCTACACGACTGGGCCGAGGTCTACTTTGAAGGAGTAGGGTGGGTACCCGTCGATGTTTCGTTCGGTCGGTACACCCGCGCTGACGATCCGCGTGCCCAAAAATTCTACTCCACCGGCATGGACGCGCACCGATTTGCAGCCAACCACGGTGTATCCGGCGAGTTCTACCCGCGCAAGAGGTTTGTACGCTCCGAAACCGTCGATGCACAACTCGGTGAAGTCGAGTCGACGCGCGGCAACCTGTTTTATCCCGGTTGGAACCAACACCTCGAACTTATTGAAGTAACCCCCGTCATAACACCTAACAAATGAGAATAATAAGTATCTTTACCATATTAGCCGTAACCGGAAGCATGGCTCCGGTTTATTCCGGCAATGCAGACTTGTCGAAGGTTGACGGCGCCATTTCGGACATAAAAAAGCTCTATGCTCCCGACAGTCGTCAAGCTGTTTATGAGGTAAATGTCCTACAAGGCCCGGACGCAAAGTTGGCTCTGACCGGTAAGGTGAGCGACCGTGTGACCCGCGACCGGCTTATCAAGGCCGTAGCTGATTCCGGCGTCGTCGTTACCGACTTCATCAATGTCCTTCCCGACACGCTGTGGGCACAGTCGCGAATCTCGGTCGCATGTCTGCGCACCAAGCCCGGCCACGCCTCCGAAATGGCTTCGCAGGCTATTATGGGTCAGCCGCTCCGTGTGCTCGAGGTTGACGACGATTGGTATCGCGTCCAGACCCCCGACGGATATATAGCGTGGGTGACAAGTTCGTCGATAGTGCCCAAGACAGATGCCGAGATGAAAGCGTGGCGCAATGCCGACCGACTGGTCGTTACTGCTCCGTATCAGACCCGAGCATGGGCGAACGAAAAGACTACCAACGTGCGCGAGGTAGTGAGCGACCTGATGAACGGCAATATCGTCGAAGGAAAGTACAATGCCAAGAAGAAGCGTATCGAAGTTACACTTCCCGATGGAAGAAAAGGCTGGGTGGATACTTCGGCTGTAACGCCTATCGAAAAATGGGCCGCTCAGAATTTTGATCCCGATGTAATCCTCGATATGGCATACTCTATGGAGGGTACTCCCTATCTGTGGGGTGGTACATCGGCAAAAACCCTCGACTGCTCCGGTTTGGCCAAAGTGTCATATCTTGCCAACGGTATTATACTGATGCGAGATGCAAGTCAGCAAGCACTGACCGGCACACGAATCGAAGCCAAGGATTGGCCTACGTGCCAAGCCGGCGACCTGCTGTTCTTCGGCAACGCCAAGACCGGTCGCGTGACCCACGTGGCCATATATGACCATGACGGCAACTATGTACATTCGTCAGGACGTGTAAAGCGCAACTCAGTCGATCCCAAATCGGACTCATACCTGACCACTCCCTTCCTGCATGCTGTCCGCATCAACGGCAACGAAGGAACTCCCGGTATCACCTACGCACGGAATCATCCGTGGTATTTTGATCAAGTCGAATAATATTTTGACTGTTTTGGAGTTATATTATATATAGTGCATTTCAACCAAACTAAACTTTTCCCCTCTATACAATAATGAATCGACGCAATTTCTTAAGAACAACCATACTCGGCGGCGCAGCCATGGCCGTCGCTCCTCTCAGTTTTTCCGCTCCCGGCGAATCCACAAAGCAAGTTGCCAAGTCCGGCAAACTCAACCTCAGTTTCGAACCCTACGAACTGAAGTTGCGCCACGCTTTCAACCTTGCCAAGAACCAGCGCACGTCCACCCCCGGCGTCCAGGTGCGTCTGGAGTACGACGGTATCGTTGGATACGGAGAGGCTTCGATGCCTCCTTATCTTGGAGAAAACGTAGACAGTGTTACCAAGTATCTCGGCAGTCTTGACCTGGGCCAGTTCAGTGATCCTTTTCGCATCGAGGATATCCACGAGTATCTTGAAAAAGTAGCTCCCGACAACCGTGCCGCCAAGGCGTCGGTGGATATTGCACTGCACGACCTGTTAGGCAAGATAATGGGTCAACCTTGGTACAAAATCTGGGGTCTCAATCCCGACAAAGCGCCCAACACATCGTTCACCATCAGTTATGATGCCGACCCCGAAGAAATGCGCAAGAAAATTGAGGAAACGGCTCCGTTCAAGGTCGTTAAGGTCAAGATGGGTGTAGGCCACGACAAGGAAACCGTCGAGGCCTTACGCAAAGTCAGCGAGGTACCCATCTGTGTCGACGCCAATCAGGGTTGGGACAATAAGGAGCACGCACTCGATATGTGCAAATGGTTGGCCGACCAGAACTGTCTGTTTGTCGAGCAACCTATGCCCAAGGAGATGCTGGCCGAAACTGCATGGGTGCGCGAACGCTCGCCTCTGCCTCTGATTGCCGACGAGTTCCTGCAGCGACTCCCCGACGTGCGCCGTGCCGCCGAAGCTTACGACGGTATAAATATCAAGTTGATGAAGTCGACCGGTATGCACGAGGCTCACCAGATGGCAACACTTGCCCGCGCTTTAGGTATGAAGGTGATGCTCGGTTGTATGACCGAAACCTCGTGTGCCGTGACAGCAGCCGCCCAGCTGTCTCCCATGGTGGATTGGGCCGACCTTGATGGCAACCTGCTTATCGCCAACGATATTTTCGACGGTATCAAGATTGTCGACGGTAAGGTTACCATTCCCGACCGTCCCGGTATCGGTGTCGAGTTGATTGGATAATCATTCGTCAAAACGCAATAAAGGCTGTTACCCTTCACTGAGTAACAGCCTTTATTGCGTTTTGGGAATTGTTAGGAAAGTTTTTCCTTGAGATACTTGCCGGTGAAACTTGCCGGGTTTGCGGCGATCTCCTCGGGAGTGCCGGCAGCCACAAGGTTACCACCTGCTTCGCCACCTTCGGGTCCGATGTCGATAACATGGTCGGCACACTTGATAACATCCATGTTATGCTCGATGATGACGATGGTGTGACCGTGGTCGATAAGTCGGTTGAACGACTCCATTAGCTTGTTGATGTCGTGGAAGTGAAGACCGGTTGTCGGTTCGTCGAATATGAACATAGTCTTTACATCCTTTTCGCGCGACAGGAAATATGCCAGTTTGACACGCTGGTTTTCGCCACCTGACAGTGTGGACGACGACTGGCCTAACTTGATATACCCAAGGCCGACATCGCTAAGCGGTTGCAACCGCTCGACAATCTTGCGCTCGGTGGGCGCGTTGACTGTTCCGAAAAACTCGATGGCCTCGTCGACCGACATGTTGAGCACATCGTTGATGTTCTTATCGCGGTACTTTATTTCGAGTACCTCTTTCTTGAAACGCTGACCGTGACATTCCTCACACTCGACAGTGATGTCGCTCATGAACTGCATCTCGATGGTGATAGAGCCCTCGCCTTTACACTCCTCGCAACGGCCGCCCTCGGTATTGAACGAGAAGAAAGCCGGGGAGAAACCCATTTGACGGGCACCCTGCTGGTCGGCAAACAAGCGTCGGATTTCATCGTAAGCCTTCAGGTATGTGGCGGGATTCGAGCGTGAAGATTTACCGATAGGATTTTGGTCGATAAACTCAATTTCGTCGATATATCGGTAGTCTCCGCCCAAACCGGAAAATGCGCCCGGGGCGTCGCCGACTTTTTCTATTTCACGCACCATAGCCTTGTACAGGATATCGCGGACGAGTGTGGATTTGCCCGACCCGCTGACCCCCGTCACAGCAGTCATCACACCCAGCGGGAACCGCACGTCGATATTCTTTAGGTTGTGCTGACGGGCACCCTTGACCTCGATATACGAGTTCCACTTACGGCGTTTTTTCGGTACGGGTATGGTCATGTCTCCTTTAAGATACTTGAGGGTATAGGATCCCTTAGCATCTTTAAGACCTGATGGAGGACCCTGATAGACGATGTTACCGCCGTTGATGCCGGCCTCGGGACCGACATCGATAAGGTAGTCGGCAGCGCGCATGATGTCCTCGTCGTGCTCGACGACAAGAACGGTGTTGCCAAGTCGCTGCAAGTCACGGAGCACGCGTATCAACCTCTCGGTGTCGCGCGAATGAAGGCCGATCGAAGGTTCGTCGAGGATGTATAACGAACCGACCAGACTGCTGCCCAATGAAGTCGCCAGATTGATACGCTGACTCTCGCCACCGGACAGAGAATTGCTCAATCTATTGAGAGTCAGGTAACCAAGACCTACATTGACGAGAAAGCTCAGACGATTGACAATCTCGACAAGGAGACGTTCGCCGACCTTAGTGTCGTGTTCGTCAAGTTTGAGTTCCTTGAACCAGTCGTAGAGTTTGTCAACAGGCATGTTGACAAGGTCGGTAACCGACATGCCGGCAATCTTGACATACGATGCTTCCTTGCGCAGACGGCTGCCGTGACAGTCGGGGCAGGTCGTTTTGCCGCGGTAACGTGCAAGCATTATGCGATACTGGATTTTCTGCTGCTGAGTCGACACCCAGCGGAAAAAACCATTGATACCCGGGAAGGCGGTGTTGCCGTTCCACAGCAAATCCTTCTCGGCTTCGGTCAAGTCCTTATAGGGACGGTGGATGGGGAATGAGCATCGTGAAGCCACATGGATAAAGTCGCGCTTCCACTCGCTCATCTTTTCGCCCTTCCAACATGCGACCGCGTCGTCGTAAACGGACAACTCGGGGTTGGGAATGACAAGTTCTGGCGATATGCCTACGGTTTTACCGAAACCTTCGCAGGTAGGACACGCGCCGTAAGGATTGTTGAAATTGAACATCTGTTCCGACGGCTCGATAAACCGGATACCGTCGGCTTCGAACTTCTTGGAAAACTCATGCCGGATCACGCTGCCGTCAGGGCGGTACAAGATAACAGTCATAACGTCGTGCCCCTCGAAGAAAGCAGTCTCGATCGATTCGGCCAAGCGAGACACCTCATCATGGTCGGTCGATGTCGACATGCGGTCGATAAGCAGCGAGTATCCATGGCTGTCTCCGTTACGTTCATCGGCTTTGAGTGTCGGCACGACATCTTCGATGTCGGTGATGCCTCCGTCTGCATCAACGATACGCGAATATCCGGCTTTCGCGTATATCTCAAGCTGAGTACGCAAGCTGCGGTTCTCCGGCAACAGAATCGGTGCAGTCACGGCCATGCGCGTGCCTTCGGGGTAGGCCGCTACGGTAGCCAGGACGTCCTCGACATCGTGGTGCTTGACCGGCAAACCGGTGACTGGCGATATGGTTCGGCCGATGCGGCCGAACAACAGGCGGATATAGTCGTAAATCTCGGTGGAAGTGCCGACGGTAGACCGGGGATTGCGGGTATTGACCTTCTGCTCGATAGCTATTGCCGGTGGGATACCCGAGATGCGGTCGCAGTCGGGTTTCTGCAAGCGCCCAAGAAACTGACGCGCGTAGGCACTGAGACTCTCCACATAACGACGCTGACCCTCGGCATATAGAGTGTCGAATGCCAACGACGACTTGCCCGAGCCGGACAGACCCGTGGCAACTATGAGCTTGTTGCGGGGAATAGTCACCGAAACATTCTTAAGGTTGTGTACCCTCGAATGCTCGACGACGATATCCTTGCCCGAGGCTGCAGGGATAGGGGAGCCGCCAGGCTTGTGTGTTTTCGTACTATTATTTATATGTGTATGCTGCATTGTTCTGTCTGATTTGGTAAATTACAAATATAGCGAAAAAAGTCGGATTTTCAAAGCTATGACTTCTTTAAGTCGTTGTATTTATGTTTTATTAGCAATAGCGGTGCAACTAAACGGTCGGTGGTGTTGTTATTCAAATAAAAAAATAATCACATAGCTTAACATACACTATCATGAAACACTCTGAAGAAGACGAAGCTTTCCGCAAATATCGCGAACAGGTACACGGTCAGGAGACAGAAACCCGACCCGCAATCGGTGGTCCCAACAAGGCGATGCGCACCGTATTTGCCATTATTATGATAATCGTATATATCGGCGTTGGCGTACTGCTGCTTATCAATTTCTTCGGTTGGACCGAAAGCATAGCCTGGATGCGCTGGATCATCGGTATCGTGCTGATCATCTATGGTATTTTCCGTGCCTACCGCTATTATGACGGTATAGAATAATCGCTAAAACCCGAAACTGATATGAACATAAGGAAGTGTCTGCAAGTGATGCTGCCGGCGTTGGCGTTAGGATTGACGGCTACGTCGTGCGACAAAGCCAAGCAGACGAATAATGTCGGCACATTTGTGTGCATCAAGAGTTTTGAGAACGTGATGCGACAGGAAATGATAGTCTACGAGAATGTTTACCCGCAGGCTTATCTGGGAGCGCAGTACGTTACGGAAGACGAGGCTATAAAGCGGCTAATGTCAGGCGATACACGTCTTGCCGTAGTAGGTCGCGACCTTACCGAAAACGAGACCAAGCGACTCAAGGCCAACAAAGAGACTCAGAATGTGCGCAGTATGCAGATCGCAGTAGATGCCATATCGCTTGTGGTGAATCCCGAAAATCCCGTGGATAAGCTGACGATGAAGGAGATAGCCCGCATCCTGAGGGGTGAGGTGCGTACCTGGTCGCAGGTTCAGCCAGGTGCACCGGACATTCCCATCAAGGTCGTTGTCGACGACCCGCAGTCGGGTGTAACCTCATATATGCGACAGAAAGTGCTGAACGGCGCACCGTTTGACTCGACAATAGTAGTGACGGCTGACAGTGTCCCCGGCGTGTTCAACCGCGTTAAGAAGAGTAGGGGAGCCATCGGTGTCATCGGTGTCAGTTGGTTGGCATCGGGTCTCGGAACTATTGACAAGGATTCGCTGATAGCATCGGTCAACGATGCAAACCCGGTGGACGGCGTCGAAATCAACAAGCGTGTTGCCAACTCGGGTGTCAAGACGCTCGGTATAATGCACAACTCGATGCAGGCGTATCAGCCTACTCAAGAAAATATATACAGCGGTGATTATCCTTTGACGCGACCTATATTTATGATAACGACAGCGTCGCCGTCGGGAACGTTAGGAAAATTCTACTCGTTTGTGACAGGAGTAGACGGCCAGAAGATAATCATGAAGACAGGTGTGATGCCTGCTCGAATGCAAATCAACGTCTACGAGATTCAATAAGACTCACTCTAAAACGGATGGCGGCCAAGCGGTCGCCATCCGTTTTACCTATTGTCTTAAATGTTAACAATAAATAATAAGAGGGTCGGGGGATTAGATTTTGCCGTCAATGTATAGTCTAATTCATAAAAGTTTTATAACTTTACGCATTAAAATGCAGCGCAGGGTAGGGCGATCGGCGCTCCGGTATGTCCGGATGTCGTGGTCACGCGGCCGAACGCTGCCTCAAAAAGCTTATAAATCAAACAATTAAACTATACAAGGTACGTATGAAAATTAACTATCTTGCTGCCCTTATACTGGGCGCATCGCTGAGCGCAAGTGCTCAGGGCTACAAAGACGGTATCGAGTATTACAAGGCCGGTCAGCTCGACAATGCCATCACACTGCTGACCCGCAACATGAATGCCGGTGATACAGATAAGGCTCTCGCCAATTATTACCTTGGTCAGTCGTATCTCAACAAGGGTGACAAGGATAAGGCCAAATCGTACTTCGAGGCTGGTGTAGCCGCCAATCCCGACAACGGTTATAACTACGTCGGTCTGGGTGCTCTCGATCTGCTGGCCGGCAATAAGGCTGCTGCCGAAGACAACTTCAAGAAAGCCCAGAATCTGGCCAAGAAGAACAGTGAAATCACCGTCGATATCGCCCGCGCTTACTATAACGCCGATCCCGTGGCATACGCCAAGGAGATAGACAAGTATATCGCAAAGGCCCGTAAGGATTCGAAAAATCAGGAACCTGCTATCTACATCTTCGAAGGTGACCGCCTGACCAAGGAGCGTAACTTCAACGACGCTGCTACCCAGTACGAGCAGGCTATATATTTCGACAATGATAACCCCGAGGGTTATGTGAAATATGCCAACACCTATTTCTATCAGTCGCCCGAATACGCTATCCAGCGTCTGGAGGAACTTCTGCAGAAACAGCCCAACTCAGCGTTGGCACAGCGCGAACTTGCCGAGAAATACTATGACAACAAGCAGTTGTCGAAGGCTGCCGCTCAGTATGGCAAGTATATAGCCAACCCAAACCACTTCCCGCAGGACAAGGCCCGTTATGCCGTGCTGCTGTTTGCAGACAGCAAGTATGCCGATGCTATCAAGACGGCCAAGGAAGTACTCGAACAGACTCCTAACGATCTGACACTTAAGCGTATCATCTTCCGTTCGCTGGCCGAAACCGGTCCTGCAACCGAAGGATTGGCTGCCGGTGAGGAATTCTTCGGACTGCCTGTATTCAAGGGCCGTCAGAATGCCGGTGACTATATGATTTATTCAAAACTGCTCAGCGACAACGGCCAGGCCGACAAGGCTGTCGAGCTGATGCAGAGCGGTCGTGTTGCTTTGCCCGAAGATGCTACGATTGCCCGCCAGCTCAGTGATATGTTGGCCAATAACAATCAGAACGGCGCAGCTCTCGACGCCTTTGATGCTTATCTCAAGCTGACAGGCGAACCCTCGGCTCAGGATTACAATGCCGGTTCGCTGATAGCACTCAATGCAGTGTCGGAAACCAAGGAGGACGAAGCTCTCCGCAACCAGTATGCCGCCAAGGGCCTGGAATACCTTGACAAAATCATCGATCCTGCAAATCCCCGTCCCGGTACACTGCTGCGCAAGGTACAGATTTTGCTGAACCGTAATCTCGGTGTAGTTGACGCTGATTCGGAGGTTGCTATCCTGTCTCTTATGGCAGCTCTCGACGCTGACCCCGAAAACGCCAATCCTGCCAACAGCGCCAACACGCTCAACATCTACGCAATCCTGTACAACCAGCTCGTGTCGTACTACGACCGTACGGGTAATAAGGAAGCACTGGCCAACGCCAAGGCTAAACTCCAGCAGTACAGCGACCTGATGAAGTCGGTACAGTAAATCGCCTTTGCAAAGAATTGGTCGCGCTCTCTGTTTAATTGGACACTAAACAAGGTCGATTGACCCGAATCCCCCAAAACCGCAGTTTCGGGGGATTTTTTGTGCGCGCCTTTATCTCGAAACGCTTGCCCGGCTCGACATACACCAGATGATTTAATTGAATATGTCGCCTAAATCAAATAAAATGCTTAACTTTGTAGAAACTAAAGAGAAAGGGCACTCATTATGATTAAAAGAATTACATTATTGTTGTCGTTTATTCTTTCGACATGCTTTGTGACCTTCTACCTGTATAAGCAGGATCCGTCGACTCCTTTCCAAGCCTTCTTCACAGCTTGCTTCGTTGTTGTGTGTGTCGCTTTGATGGTTAATTGTATTTTCGGACTAAAATGGAGGTATGACAATGGAATCGATTTGTTCGCCACATTAGAAACCGATCAAGAAAAGCTCAAAGAGCACATGCTTTTCATAATGCAATACCATGGAGTCGAGGAAAATCTTAAAGAATTAAACGATATTTTCCGGAATTACCCACAATGGCATTTAGAGAAGTGGGTCGTTTTTCGTGCATGGTATAAAGCGCAGATTGATTACATGATTAAGCGGCCAGAAATTTACGGTATGAAAATGAAAGGAACCGGGGAGCCATATAGTATTGATAAAGATCCGCTATACGATCCGAATGCCCCTGATTGGAACAATACGATAGAGTGCATTATTACGATGACGATGACTTTGATGACTTTGATGACTTTGA
>CAZNGJ010000012.1:0-17575 GCA_964572615.1 uncultured Bacteroides sp. | reverse complement strand
ACGATAGAGTGCATTATTACGATGACGATGACTTTGATGACTTTGATGACTTTGACAAAGATGATGACGAAGATGGTTCACAGTCATTGGATAAAGCGGCCGATGAAGGATTCATAACCGGAATAGGAATCGGAGCAGCTATCGGAACGCTAAGCAAATAAATGTTCTTCATGGCCTGACTTAAATGGGGGCGATTTTGTCCCATACAAAACATGCACTTTATTATGGAAAAACCTGCGGGGCTTCGCTGTTGTTATCCACGTCATTTAACCACCGTCTATTAAGATGTCTATTGATTGTCTATTAAGCAGTCGAGTATTGATACGCTGCATTGTTGTTAACATAATCGAGATTATATGTAAAATATTAGGCGCCGTGTTATTTGGCCGTTCAAACAAAAATCACTAACTTTGTGTTATAGAAATAAACGACAGAAGATAAGAGTTCTTTGACAATTCTCTCTTAAGATACAGCCACACTGAAGTTGATTGGGAAACTCTTCAAACTAATATGAAATCCCGAGTAAAGCTTAGTTAGCCAATGGCGGGCCTCGATCTTTGTCTTTGGATAAAGATGCCTTATAAGCCGGAGGATTACAAAGGTTAGCGAGCACTCAAATCCTGTCTATTCGGAGTTTCATCGCATCCTTCGGTGTGGTTCCCCCACCTGACGGGACGTCCGCGCAGTCTGTTGATGACTATTGGGCGTCCCGTTTGTTTGTTTCGGAGATTTTACTTACCTTTGCATCATAATAGAATAATCTTTTTTTAATCGCATGGAAGTAATAGGTAAAATCATCATGGCTTTTCCCGAGACAAGCGGCACTGCTCAGTCGTCCGGTAAGCCTTGGAAAAAACGTGAATATGTCCTTGAAACACAGGAACAGTATCCTCAAAAGATATTTTTTGATTTCTTCGGAGACAAAGCTGACCAGTATCCACTCCAGGTAGGTCAGGTTGTTAAGCTCAGCTTCGACATCCGTAGCCGTGAATACAACGGTCGCTGGTACACGAGCATCAGCGGATGGCGTGCCGAGGGTGTTGACGAAGGTGGCGCTGCTGCTCGGGCTCCCGCTGCTGCGGCACCTGCACAGAACCCTTACGGTGCACCCACTATTCCCCCGGTTGACCTGGCACCCTCGTCGCCCAGTGACGACCTACCCTTCTGAGGAATATCCACAATGTAAATTACAGCGGCCTGAACTAAGCAAAAGTTCAGGCCGCTGTAATTATATATATCCTGAGAATTAGGCTTTTACGCACTTTGCGCCTTTGGCACCCTTGACACCGGCAGTACCACCGAGAGCAAAGATGTTCTGCTCGAATGACAGCGTCTTGTGCGACGCATCGCGGTTGCGCTTCAAGGCAAGGCTCACCAGGCGGTCCATCAACTCGGGGAACGAAATGCCCGAAGCTTCCCAGAGATAGAACGACAACGAACCGGGTATGGTGTTGATCTCGTTGACGTAAACGGCGCCGTCCTTGCCGTCTACGATAACGTCGACACGGCTTACACCATGGCAACCGAGGACGCGGAAAGTCTCGCCAGCGAGGAACTGAATCCGTTCGGTCAGTTCGGGCGACAGCTCGGCAGGGATGCGCTTGGCCGAAGCCTGCATGCCCTTGGCTCCCTTATGACCGCCCATGTATTTGTCTTCGTACGACAGGAAATCGCCTGTCTTGATGGGTTCTTCGAGTACGGACATCTGATAGTTGTCGACATCGCCAAGGACAGAGCAGTTGATTTCCTGCAACTGTTCGACAAGATGCTCCACGATGATGCGCGATGAGTACTTTTCGGCTTCTTCAACCTTGGCAATCAATTCGTTTCGGTCGTTGGCGCGGCCTATGCCGACACTCGAACCAAGATTGGAGGGTTTGACGATGACAGGGTAACCGAGTCGGCTCTCGATTTTTTCGATAAGGCTGTCTTTTTGTGAGAACCACTGCTTGTCGGTGAACCACACATAATCTACCACAGGGATATCCTGCGAGGACAGAATCATCTTCATCGTAATCTTATCCATGCCGTTGGCCGAAGCCAGTACGTCGCAGCCTGCGTATGGCAATCCGATAGTCTGGAGCAAGCCTTGGAAAGCACCGTCCTCGCCATTGGCACCGTGGAGTACGGGAATGGCAACATCCAGGGTTGTAACCACCTTGGGTGACTTGGAGAACATCGATTTGGCGGTCGAGTAGAGACTGTGTTCACCATACTCGGGACGCAGATAAACCTCGGTACACTTGGCAAGTAGCGAAGGCACGTCGCGGTAAGCCTTGATGTCCCAAAGTGCCTCGCCGGTGTACATCTTGCCTTGCTTGGTAATGAATACCGGTGTGACATCGTACTTGTTACGGTCGATAGCATTCATGGCCTGATTGGCCGATATTACTGAAATCTCGTGTTCGGTGGACCGTCCGCCAAAGAACACTCCGATATTTGTTTTCATAATCCTCTATTAATAACTCTATTTATGTCTATTAAGTGTCTATTTTGAGTCTATCTCGTGTCTATTAAATGTCTATTTCGCGTCTATTAAATGTCTATTTTGCGTCTATTAAATGTCTATTTTCCGTCTATTAAAGCGTCTATTAAAAAGCCTTACTTAAATGTATCCGGCAAGTCGTTTTCGATCAGGACTACATCGCCCGGCCGCGCGAAAGCCACCATCCATGCGTTTGCATCAAGGAATGTGTTGAAGTACAGGATGTCGTCGGCCGCTACACCTGCCGATGTCAGTCCTTCGGTGATGGCATCACGGTTGTACGTACCTACGACAGCAACATAGTCGATTCCGGCGCGGGCTATCTGACGGCCAAGTTCGGCATTGAGTTCGTACTGACGCTCACCCAGTTCGATCATACCGGGGGTGATGATGATGCGGCGACCCGTTTTCATGCCGCCGAGAACACTGACAGCCATCGAAGCACCTGCCGGATTGGAATTGAAGGCATCGTCGAGGATGGTCAGGCCGTTGCCGGGACGGCGGATGCTCAGGCGGTGCTCGACGGCCTCGATGCGGCTGACACTGTATCGGATGGTGTCGACGGGTACGCCCAACAGCAGCGCCACGGCGATGGCACCGGTGAGATTGGCTATATTATACTCTCCTAACAAAACCGTCTCAAAGGTCAGATCCCCATGATCGGGTGTCAACAGCACAAACTTTGTCCCGTCGGGATGGTATTCGATGTCCTTGGCTACGTACTGGGCCGAACCGCAGGCCGTGTCACAGCTGTAACGTATAACCCGGCAGTTGTCGACTTGTCGCGAGGCAATGAGGGGATAGTCGTTGTTGAGTACGGCCGTACCGTCGGCGGGGAGAGCATCGGCAAGCTCGAACTTGGTGTCGCGTACGTTCTCTTCCGACCCGAAAGTCTCGAGGTGTTGCGGACCGACAGCCGTAATGATGCCTACCGACGGATGTACAAGGTCGCAGATCTCGCGGATATCGCCGCGCTGTTTGGCGCCCATCTCAACGATGAATATGCGGTGGTAAGGCTTGAGGTATTCGTTGACGGTGCGGACCACTCCGAGTGTCGTGTTATAGCTGCCCGGTGTCATGAGCGTTTCGGTATATTCGCTCAAGATGCGGTACAGGTAATGCTTGGTCGAGGTCTTGCCATAGCTGCCGGTGATTCCTATGACCTTCAGGTCGGGCATTGCGGCGAGTCGGTCGCGGGCAGCGTTATAGAAGCGTCGGTTGATGTGATGTTCAACCGGCTGCAGGAGAGCGTTTGCAGTGAGAAGCATCCCGTGCGACAGACAGTATATGCCAGTCAGGGTGGTGGCCACTGCGAACAGTGGTTCGGCATGGCCCAGAAGCCCGCTGTAAACGGCTAAAAGCACTAAACCGACTATGATGGCAGCCAGTATCCACATCGTTACATACAGGCGCAGGGCACGCCGGGTCATCACAAGTGGCTTCTTGTATTTCTTACGTGCCAGGGAAGTGCCGGCTACGAGAGCAAATATGCTGATACATGCCACGGCTACCTTTGCTACGGTGAATCCGGCCATACTGAACAGGAACAGGAAGATGGCTGTAAGACGGGTGTACGAGGTCGAGTCGGCCGACTGGCGCAGCCATTTCAGATAGCGCTCGGGTCGGTACGAATTCTGCTGGAACATCATCAGGTCGCGGCGGAACTCGAAGATCAGCACCAGTATCATAAGTACCGAAGCCGCGATTGCCAAGATATTGTATATAAGCATTATGGGAAGTGTCTGTTTTTGGGGTTATTAGTTGATAACGTTTTCGTACTGTCAGTCTGTCAGAGTATCAATTTGTCAGATGGTTATTGGGGCGGTCTTTACCGGTGCGGCTGCCCAGGAACGAAGCGAGGACCGCGCGGAAGCCCCCCGGATTGTCCAGGAAGGAGTAGTGTCCGGCGCCCTCGAAACTGACGAGTCCGGCATCGGGGATGAGGCGTTCCATCTTTCGGGCATCGGCGATGGGAGTGGCGGTATCACGCTCACCCCAAATCAGCAGCGTGGGGGCGACGATCGACGGCATCAGGTGACACAAGTCCTCGTTGACTACTTTGCTCAGGATGGATTTCATCATCGGCGATGCAGAATTGTAATCAGCCGATCCGCGGCGATTGCGCATGCGTTCGATGATGGCGTCCGCTTTTTTGCGTGGCATCAGGAGCCGGACAATACGCTTCATGGTCTTGAACCAATATACGCGCGCATAATAACGGAAAGGACGGCGAGGTTTGACGCCGGCGGCATCTACGAGCACCACACTGTCAACCTTCCGGCCCGACGAGGCGTAGACAATAGCGATGCGGCCTCCGAACGAGTGACCGACCAACACCGGATTGTCGATACCGACCGTGTCGGCAAAGTCCATCACCAGACGGGCGTAGTCGTCCACGCCCCATACCTGTCCGGGCTCGTCGGAACGGCCGAAGCCCGGGAGGTCAAGGTTGAATACCTTGTGTGTGGCCGCTGCTGTGGCTGCAATCGATGCGACAGTTTCGGACGAGCATCCCCATCCGTGCATCAGTATCACAGGGGCGCCACTACCGGTCACGACGTAGTGTACATTGATACCATTGAGGTCGATGTCGTGGGGTCCGGCCGAGGTGAGTGTGTCGGTGTCGTTGGGGGGTGGTGTCTGGTTTTCCAAAACGTTTTTTCGGTTACTGATTGGCATTGTTTCGTTGTTGCAAAAGTACTAAAAATACACGGGTCTACAAAATAATTAGAGTATGTCTAACGAATAAATACGCGTTTCTACCGATGAATTATCCGAGTTGGCTGCCGTGACGCGATTCTCAGAGGGTTAAAACTGTACTTTTTCGAAAGTACACGCATATTAAATGGCTGAAAACAAACACTTTTTTGTCTATCCGAGTAATCCAAAACCAATGTTGGTTTGTTATATCAAATAGAAAAACGCACATAAAAATCTATGAAAAATGCAATTCCAAACAGTTTTGCCGAAATTTGGATTTGTGAACAGAGAATCCGATTGCATTCAAATAAAAATGATGCTTGGTTTTGTTTGCGTTTGAACAAACAGTGTTGTCTGATTTGCTAATTCGGCTTATGGGGCTGTTTGATTCACCAAGTGAAAGATTGTAAACGTGATTGGTTTGCAAAATCAAAATCTATGACTAAGGATTTTTTAACAAGCAAGCTAATCGCCTAAAACTCATACGCTGTAACCGACTTCCTTTAAGTTTTACTGATATTTTTTGGTGTTGTTGCGGCATAGTTTGCTCGTGCAAGGGCTGGTTGTACGCTTATAATGGTGGTTTTCAGCTTTTAATTGGTATGAATTTAAGTTTTGGTGTAATAAAATTCAGATGTAATAGTCTGAGCTGTAGGTCGTGGGCGCCAACTAAAGACTTTGGGTGGCGCTGTGTTTGCAAAGTGCAACTTTATTTGGTGTGTAAAAGCAAATAGCCGCATTGGTTGATTTGCAAACGAAGATTGTGTTTGTTGTTTGATGTTGCAACTTGTAAAATTCAAATAAAACGCTTGGTTGTTACAATTGAAAATACTATATTTGCACTGTCAAATTGCGTATAGCAACGAACGCCAAAACTTCTGAAATCAATTATGGATATTATAGAGCGTCTTAACAGTTTTCTTACGTATACTGGTCTGTCGACAACTCAGTTTGCAGACGAAGCGGGTATTCCGCGTCCCAGTCTGTCGCAGATTCTCAACGGGAGAAATAAAAAAATCAGTAACGAACTTCTTGCCAAGCTGCATGATGCATTTCCGGCGCTAAATATCCTTTGGCTTGTCTTCGGTGAAGGCGACATGATCAATCGCGGCGCTGCTGCTGAAGACTTAGCTTCACCTTCCTCATCTTCTTCATCTTCTTCACCTTCTTCATCTGCATCACCTGCAACCTCCGTCCCCCCTACTCCACCTATCGATTCAGAGTTGGCTTCTCAAATTCCACCGGGAGTTCAGTGGAACGTCGCTCGTTCCGAACCCGAAGCGTACTACGGTGGTCGTCCCGTAAGCAGCATAAACCTTAAGGAATCTATTCAAGAGAAGAATACCGAGGAAGAGAATCAGATCGGTAAAGAGCCGAAGACCACAGGAGACAAGGCCGATAAAGATGAAATGACCGAAGAAAAAGAAGCAGCGGATATGTATAGGTTTGCAAATGCAAACAGTGCGGTGCAACAGCAAAATACAGAAACCCTGACACGCCGGATAACAACAATAATGGTGTTTTACGATGACAACTCATACGAGGTTTTCCGTCAAGGTGCCTTGTAGGAGTGTTGTACAAGATAACAAGTGTTGTACAAGATAACAAATGAACGGCGGTTTAACAAGAGAACAGCGGTCAGAAGTGTCAAAGTCCGTATGTGACACCAGCTCTTATTCCGCTTTCATTTCGCGTTGCAATCGAATCTGAGCGCCTGCAAGCGGAAAATCAAGAGTCAGCAGATTAATACCCTCGAAAGTTGCCGAACACTCATTCATGCCAGCCGGCTTGCGGTGACTGTCGAGCCATTCCAGATCGTAATGGTTTTCAAATGAAGTCGGGCGCAGTCGGCCCTTGATATCACCCTTGGTCCACAGATCTTTATTTATTTCGGCACCCGAAATATAGACGAGTAGCAAAGTGCCGTCTTCGTCGGGATCTTGGACAATGGCAAGCCGGTAGCGGCCGCCCACGACGGTGCGACCCGACTTTGGCGTTACGCGATCCAGATAAGTCCAATAACCCGTACGGTCGTCCGTCATATCCGGTTTAAGGACAGGCGGTACAAACTCGTCAATGCCCGTGTAAGTCTCCGCTTCGGGGTACGCTTCGAGGCGGTCGGTGACAGAGGGAAGGTTTTTACGGTCGCACGAAAAGACCCGTAGCGTTGAACACCTTTCCAGCATCGGCCATTGCTCAGGCCAAGGCAAGCGCAGTTTTTTGCCTCCGCCCACCGTAATCGACAAGTCCCTGTCGGACTGTTGCAGACGCAACGCAGTCACCGACCGCCGACTCACCTCCTTGGTAGAAAACACAGGCTTAAGGTCCTTTAGAATATCAATGTCGTAAAAGGACCGGCGTATGGCTAAGTCCGACGGATCCTGCGCGCCCAAACTGTCCGAGGCATTTTCCAACCGATAAACGCGGTATTCTGTAGTGTAATCCCAGTAATCGGCCGAGGCCTTAGAGTCCCATGGTATGATACCTATAACCGTCCCGTTGCCCAGATCGCACAACCATGGCTTGTCTGTATCCACGCGTATATTTACCGAACCGGAAAATTCCGTACATGGTGTGGCGACAAGCGCTGTTTCCGTTAGACCCTTGGTGGGAAATCCTCGCCCGTAAGCAACGAAGCCCCCTGCCGTTGCCGTCAAAAGGACAGCACCGGCAAAGAGCGTCGTCAGGGGTTTGCTGTACCGGCTTATTGCCATAAGCGGTCGGCGTTGCGGAGCTTGCGCTCGTCGCGCGACATGCCGCGAAGTGCCAGCAGGTCGAATATAGCGGCTATGACCAGCAGTACGATACCGCCCGCCCATTCGAGGGTGGCATCGGGCGCGTTGCGATACAGGAAGAATCCTCCGGCGACGGCAATCACAGCCATCATCACCAGCGACAGGCGAGTGACAGTTTTCTGCAACTTCAGATTCTTGAAGGTAAATATCGAAATGATAAGCAGCATCGCGATCAGTACGTTGATAACTGTCAGTACCGGGAAATCGCTCAGGAAGACTGCCTTATCGGCCGACCATGCGATGGGGCGGATATAAAGCGCAGCCATCATGCCGGCGGCAATCAGCAGCCAAAGGGTCTGGATTCGTTGTATTACCATAATTATGAAAAGTGAATAATGTTTGGTTCGGTATTCTTGAATATTAATATTCTATCTCGTGATTATCACCGGCAGTTTCTACTTGCTCAGATCGTAGAGCATCGCATCGGCAATCAGCGCTATGGTGTCGGCGCTGATACCCGCGCTGGCCAGGTGTGGCCGGTCCTGATCGAGCGCCTTGAAGAAAGCCTCCTTGTCGTTGTCGGCTGCCAGTATAAAAAGTTTGTACGAGTTGATGGCGTCCTTGAACTGACCTCGAGCCAGTGCCGTATGACCCATGTTGAGGTAATCCTCGCCCGAAGGGTTGAGCAGGTTGATGCGGTCGTAATACCGGGCTGCCTTGTCGAAATCGCCGGTCATGAACAGCGACCATGCTATCGGACGGACCGGGCGGTCGCTGTCGGGCATCAGGAATTCAGCTTTGTAGAACTGTCCGAGGGCATCCCTGTAGCGCTCGGCCTGAATATAGGTATAACCCAATGTCATGGCTACTTCGGCATCTTCCGGGTAGCGTGAGGACAATCCCGTGAGGGTCTCGATGGCTCGGTCGGTTTTTCCCAACGCACGGTAGACGGCTGCCATACGCAGTTTGAGCCATCGCGAATTGCTGTCCAGCAGGTCGGCCTGTTCGTAGTATCGGAGTGCATCATCATAGCGGCCGGTCTTTTCGCACGCATAGCCCATTTTCTGGTATAAAGTGGCATCAAAGGCATCCATCGAGTCGAGTACCTCGAAGGCTCTCATGGCTTCGGGGTAATAACGGCGGCGCATGTAGAACTCGCCTACCAGTCGAACGGTGTCTTCGTCGCTGAGCGCATCGCGCAGACTTTCGACGGCCAGCAGGTTCATGTCGCGGCTGAATATGTTGTAAAACTCGCTCTTGCGTCGGAACAGGTTGACAAACCGGTACAGATTGTGGATGTAGTTGCGCACATCGGCTCTACGGTGGTCGGCGTCGGTCACGCCTTCCATCTGCGATCGCATCACGTCGAGGTTTTCGCTTTGGCCTGTTATCTGGCCGAGCATCATCTGTCGTTGTTGTTCGGGTATCATCTCGACCGACAGCAGCATCGAGTATTTGTCACTGTCGCACAGGAACGGTATCTTGGTTACCATCTCCACCACAGATGCCAGGTCGGGCTGACGGCTGAGGATGCGGTCTACTTCGGCTGAATCCTCAGTCATGGGCGTAAACCAGTTGACGGCTTCGTTGAAGAACGGGAAGTTCTTGAGGTGCGAGAATGTACTCATGAAAACATCTGACCCCTCCATCTGCATCTCGTTGAGTTCTTTGAGTTTGTCTCCGATACCGGATTTGAGCAGGAGGTCCTCCCATTCGGGATTGTCGGCTATATCCTCTCCGGCGGGGTCTATCTTGTTGTCCCGTATCTTCTTTTCGATTTCGGGGCGCATCTTCATCATCTGTGGAATGATCTCTTCGGTCATCGTACGGTTGATGCGTTCTGTGTCGCGCGAGCGTACCAATTCCATAAACGTCACCTTGACGTCGGCTCTCCATGTATCAAGATCATACAAAGCCTTGACGCGAGCCGTCGTGGCCGTGTTGAGCACATAGCTGTTGTGGCGGTACAGTGCTGTGACAAGAGATACGAGGGCAGCCGCTGCTATACGGCGTCCGCGACTGTCTTCAGCCTTGGCGTAACGGGTGTATATGTCGCAAAGGGTGGTGATAACCTTGCCGTCGGCAAATTCGAGCGCTGCCAGCCCCAACGCCGATACGAATCGTGCGGCAGAAGTGGCAGGGGTGCTCTCATCGTTCACGATGTCTTCTATAGCGTCTGCTTCAGTCCTGGACAGCGGATATGAGGTCCAGATGGTATTGAACAGTTCTCGTTCGGCGCTTTCGAGTGTCGGAGACGTTTTGGCAGCTGCATCGGCAAAAAGCGCCGACATACTGGTGGCAGCCGTCCCGGCCTTGCGCCAACGCTCGATGGTTGCCGCAACCCCGGCGGCTGCGCCCTGCCGCTGACGGTAGCGGCGGATATTATGGTATAATGTCGGGGCCGATACATCTCGCGTGGCGACGACGAAGGCATCAAGGATCTCGTAACCTTCGGCTACGAGATTGGTCAGCATGATGTCACGGCCGGGGTCGTCAGCGCCGGCCGCGAGATATTGCAGCATATAGGCGTAGTTGCGCTCCAGCCGTTCAGTTCGTTCTGTCAGTTCGAACAGCATCGTGCTGCGGGTAGCGTTTTTCAGCGTCGCCAGTGCATCATGAAGGCGTCTTTCGCCCAGATACTTTTCGGTTTGCTGTCTTATATCATTGAGTTCTTTGTCTGTCATAACCTTTAGCTTTATTTTACCTGTCAAGCAAATTTTATGCCATTCTTGGTTAATGCTTCGACAACGGCTGCCCGTATCTGCGCCCCACCCTCACAGGTATCATTGCATATCCATTTGCAGTCGGGGATGCACAATGTGGCATATCGGGGCTCTTTAAGGCGAATGAGCAGGCTGTCTTTCAGGTTAGTAACGTTTTTGACAAGACTATAGTTTAACACTGCGCGTCGTATCGGTCTGTATGTAGTCTTTTCTTCTGCTGATATATCCTCGCGGGTCGCTTCCATTATGTCAACGAGCAGTGCGCTGTCGGTTACTGTCACCCGTATCGGGCGTGTCAGCACGAGGTGCTCCGGAGACAGCCCGTAGCGGAAATATACCATAGCCAGCACGAAGGGATAAACTATCAGCAACAGTATCAATGCAACTATCAGCCATTCCCAACGTAGCGCGGCCATAGCCCCGCATATACCGAAGATGGTGACCGCAATCCAGCCATAACTACCCAACCACCCCGTCATGATACGGCTGACGTATGCCGACGGGGTGGTCCGGATGATTTCTGTTTCGGCTATGATGCGGTCTTTGGTCACGGCCGTGTGAGTGATCTACTTTTGATTTACTTCTTGGCGATTCGGAAGATGGTGCCTTCGATGAGCGAGGCGTACACATCGCCTGTCGTGGGGTCGATGTCGATGCCGTTGATTTCGCTGACACCCACGGGGATGCTCCACAGCACTTTCTGCGCCACGGGATCTACGGCGGTGATGATGCCGCGACGCGAGCCGGCATAAACCACTCCGTCTTGCTCGACAACGATACAGGGGGCGTGTTCGTAACCCAGTCCCATATCGACGGTCCACAGTTCGTTGAATGTGTCCGACTTGGTATCAACGGCCACCAGTTCGCCATCCATGGTTTTCGAATATGCGCGGCTGCCGTCGGCCGATACTCCGAGTGCCTCGCGATAGCGGTGCGAGTTGTCGCGCCACAGTTGGCGGCCGGTCTTACGGTCGAGTGCCGTCATATAACGGTCGGGAGCGACGATGATCACCTTGTCTTCGGTTACGGCGGGAACAACGTTACCGGGACCGAGCATATTGGCTTTCTTGCCGTTGTTCCACACCCATTTGAGTCTGCCTGTTTTCGTATCGAGACAACGCAAGTTAGTATCCCATGCTCCGAATATCAGATCGTTACCGTCAACAACGGGGGCTGCCTGACAGTAGTTGAACAGCGAGTCGTACACCCATACCTGCTTTCCGTTGGCAGGATTGAGTCGTTCGATACGTTTGTAACCGCCCTGGATATACATGCCGTCCTGATACAGACCGTCGGCAACGTAGGGACCTTCCTTCGAGTCGTGGCGACTCTTTACTTTACCGGTTTTGCCGTCGACAAAGAGTATGCCGTCGCATGTAGGCACAGCTACGCGACCTTTGTCAAGTGCGACGGGACGCGAGAACAGCGATGCCGGAGTCTGTATCTGCCATTTGAGTGTGCCGGTCTTTTTGTCGATGGCGCGAGCCTGCCCCAGACTGCTACCGAAGTATATATTGTCGGCATCAAATCCCAGTCGAGTGAACACCGATGCGCTGTCGGCCCAAACCTTGGTTACTTCGAAGCCGTCGGGCACGGTGTAGCCGTCCTCGCCTTCTTTCTTGAGTGGCTTGTGGCTCTTCTTGGCAGCCAGGGCAAACTTGGGTTCGCGGGGTTGGTCGAGCACTTTATTATATATATGTGTCCATTCGGGTTCAACCTCAACGATGGTATAACCGAAACCGTCGGGCATGCTCAGGGCTCGCACCATAGCTGCATCCATATTGCCCACGTCATAGCGTATCCAACGGTGATAGTGGCCGTTGATGTGACCGATAACGGGATATTGCAGAAGTATGTCGGCATAGTCGCGCCAGTTGTCCAGATCGTCTTTCTGAATGGGGTAATGGTTGAACGACAGCACTTTTTTTCCGGGGGTGACGCGTTCATCCAGGGTTTTCTTGAGCCAGTGCAGGTCTTCTTGCTTGATATGGCCGTCGCCCATCTTCATAAACGGTCCGCAGTTGATACCGATAACGATCAGTGAGTCTACTTCGAAAACGAATCGGTCGTTGCCGAACACGTCGACAAATGTCTTTGTGGCGCTCTGACTCCATGTATTCTCGTGGTTGCCTGGCAGTACTATGAGCGGAGCCTCGGTTATGCCGTCCAGGATGGACTTGACGTTGTTTATCTCGGCGTCGCTTCCTTCGTTGGTCAGGTCACCGTTGACAATTACGTAATCGAAACCGCCTTTGTTGACTTCCTCCACTGCTTTGCGCAGCATACGGTCGTTTTCGTTGCCGGGTGTCACGTGGATGTCGCTGAACACGGCAAATTTCTGGGCATTGGCTGCGGCAGGCGCCATAGCCATCATCGTCAGCAGCGCCAGGGCGCCGTTGCGCATCTTCTTGTTCATATCTTAATGTGATTTGATCGGGTTAAAGATTGGTATTTCTTGGGGTTGTGATAATTTGGTGTAAAGTTACGAATTTTTTTTCGTAACTTTGCAATAGCTATGAAAAAGATTGACCGCGAAACCGTCACCCGAATCCTCGATGCTGCCGACATTGTCGATGTTGTCAGCGACTTTGTCACGCTTAAACGTCGGGGAGCCAACTACATAGGCCTTTGTCCGTTCCATTCCGAGCGTACACCGTCGTTTTCGGTGTCCAAGTCCAAGGGGATATGCCATTGTTTCAGTTGTCACAAGGGCGGTTCG
The DNA here is from genome assembly GCA_964572615.1 of uncultured Bacteroides sp. Taxonomy (GTDB): domain Bacteria; phylum Bacteroidota; class Bacteroidia; order Bacteroidales; family Muribaculaceae; genus CAG-873. Next base: position 4,213 of record CAZNGJ010000012.1, on the reverse strand, counting down.
CCGGTCAACTTCCTCATGGAGCTCGAGCAGATGTCCTATCAGGAGGCTTTGCGCTGGTTGGCCAAGAAGTACAACATCGAGATTCACGAACGCGAGGAGACCGAGCAGGAACGCGAGGCGGCTTCGTTGCGTGAGGCTCTTTATGCCGCCAATACTTTTGCAGCCCAACACTTCGAGCACAACCTGCACGACACTGCCGATGGCCGCGAGATCGGCCTGGCGTACTTCACCGAGCGTGGTCTTACACCAGAGACGATAAGCAAGTTTCATCTGGGCTACTCGCTCGAACGTGCCGATGCACTTTACTCCGAGGCTCTACGTAACGGTTATACCGAGGAAAACCTTATCAAGGCCGGTCTGTGTGCCCGATCCGAGCGTGGTCCCTACGATCGGTTCCGCGGTCGTGTCATTTACCCTGTCCATTCGGTGTCGGGTAAGATAGTAGCCTTCGGTGGCCGAACGCTTAAGTCAGATAAGACGGTAGCCAAGTATGTCAACTCGCCCGAATCCGAGATTTACTCCAAGAGTCGCGAGTTGTACGGTCTGTTTCAGGCGCGTCGAGCCATTGTCAAGGAGGACCGCTGTATCCTTGTGGAGGGTTATATGGATGTGCTGTCCATGTCCCAGTCGGGTGTCGAGAATGTCGTGGCATCGTCGGGTACGGCACTGACATCGCAGCAAGTCAATCTCATCCATCGTTTCACCGAGAATGTCACGGTAATTTATGATGCCGATGCTGCCGGTATCAAGGCATCGTTGCGCGGTGTCGACATGCTCCTTGCCGAGGGTATGAATGTAAAGGTTGTGCTCTTTCCCGAAGGCGAGGACCCTGACTCGTATGCCCGTTCGCATACTCGCGAGGAACTGGCTGCATACCTCAAAGAGCACGAAGTCGATTTCATCAGTTTCAAGACTTCGGTTTTGCTGGACGATATAGCGTCCGATCCGGTCAAACGCAGTCATGCCATCTCCGACATCCTTCGGTCCATAGCCGTCATCCCCGATGCGATAACGCGTCAGGTATATATCGACGAGTCGGCTCGGCGTTTCGGCATGGAGGCCAAGATGCTGTCGCTTGAGGTGGCCAAGTTCATCGCGCAAAACAAAGAACGCGAGTTTTCCGAAAAAGAAAAAGCCGAGCGCATGGAGCGCGCCGGGCTCAACCGTCCGGATTCCAACGAGGTCGCACCTCAGAATGTCGTCGCGGCGGCTGTCACCTCCACCACCCCCGTTGATGCACCGTCAGGCAGTGGTGCTCGTCCCACTCGACCACAGGACAATCCGTTGTTCCGTTTCGAGCAAGCCATAGTGCGCTATGTGTTGCGCTACGGCATGATGATCATTAGTGACAATGTCGACGAGCAGGGCAACATCACGCCCCTGACTGTGCTCGACTATGTGCGCTACGAACTCGATGTCGACGGAGTACGGTTCACCGATCCCACCATGGCTACTCTTTTCGACCGTATTATCAGCCGTGCCGACAGCTGGCCGGATCGTTTGGCCGAGGTCGAAGCAGAAAAAGACAGGCAGCGACCCGTTCTTATCGAAGAAGGTCGCCGCCGTATAGCCGACTCGGCAGCTTCGATATCCGAGATTCAAAAAGCCGAAAAGGACTTGCAGTCCAATGTCGATGATGCGCTTGCACAGTTGGAGTCGAAGGCTCGTCGCACGTTCTACGAGAAGGAGTTCCTGTCAGATCCCGACGATTTCCTGCGTCAGTGTGCAACGACCATGGTCAGCGACAAGTATCAGCTGTCGAAGGTGCATAGCAAATATGCTCATGTAGAGACCGAGGAAGAGCGCATCGCCGAACTCGTTCCGCGTGCCATCTACGAACTCAAGGATGCCATCCTGGGGTTGCAGATTGCCGACATCAAGGAGCGAATCAAAACCAGTTCGGCCAATCCCGACGAGGTTAGCACTCTCATGCAGGAGCTCATGGACAAGACGCGCATCCGTGCCGAGTTTGCCCGTTTCCTTGGCGAACGCATCGTCAACCCCGCAGTGTATTTGCGGGCTCGCAAGTGACAGTAAAGAAACTTACTATCAGTCACCTTTCAGCAAATCAGTAATTACTTCCTGCATGTTCTCGGTAAACGAGATTGTGCGGGCGGCCGTTTCGACCGGTCCGTCTGGATATTCCGAGTTAAGCCGTATCAGCGTTGCATCGGGATTCCGGTAAGTGATTTGCTCGAACGGATAGCGGATTATTGTCGGTGTATTATAACCGATACCGAGTTCGAGAAGCACTATGCGTTTTGTCGCTGCGTATTCAGCCATAAACTTTTCGTACCGGACGGCTGCCTTCACCCAGTCCTCGTCCTGCACGAAAAACCCGTTCTTGCGCACATGCACATCCATATTGCCGCCACAGACAGGACATACGGGTACATATTGGCGGTCGACTGTCAGGTCGTGGGAGTGCCGGAGTATGTTTTCCACCGTTTCTTTGTCAGAATATGTCTTGGGATGGCATCCGACAGCGCACTGCATCAGCCCGTAGTCGCCTTGCACCTCAAAGAGTTTGTCGGATGCAAAACCGGCTTTTCGGAACTGGCCGTCAACATTGGTGGTTATCACAAAATAATTACGGTTCCTGACCAGATCGTAAAGACGTCGGTACAACTCGAACGCCTCCGGGCGGAATCGTGCGTAATCAATATGCCTTGCCCAGCGTGCCCATCGTTCTTCCTCGGTGGGAAACTCATGGAAACTCGACGAATACAGGTCGGGAAAACCATATCTGGCGATGTAGTCGGCAAATTCCTTCTTGAACTGCGGTCCTGAGTAGTCGAGTCCCGCTGCAGCCGACAGTCCGGCTCCCGCGCCTATTACAATAGCGTCGGCCTGGTCAAGTCGCTGCCGTGCCAGTTGGATTCGTTCGCTAAAATCAGTCATATCCTAGCAATTCTTTATACAGATCATAATCACTGGCCTTAAAGACATTAAAAACCACGATGTCGATGTTGGTTTGGGGGTGGCTATCAAGGTATCCTCGCACAGTCGCTACGGCGATTTCGGCGGCTTTGTCCTGCGGAAAACGGAATTCACCCGTTGAAATACAGCAGAAAGCTATTGAGTGCAAACCCTTTTCGTCGGCCAATGTCAGGCAGTTTCGGTAACAATCCTCCAGTAACCGGCAATCCTCCTCGGTAGGATATTCGCCATAAACGATGGGTCCAACTGTATGTATCACCCATTTTGCAGGCAGGTTGTAACCTTTTGTAATCTTGGCATTGCCGGTAGGTTCATCGTGTCCCTGAGCATGCATTATCGCGGCACACTCTTCGCGCAACTGCATACCGGCGGCCGAATGGATGGCATTGTCGATACACCGATGGAGAGGCACGAAGCAACCAAGCATCTGCGAGTTGGCCGCATTGACAATCGCGTCTACGGCCAGGCGGGTAATATCGCCTTGCCACAACCTAAGTCGGGGATACAAAGGAGACGGCTGAATCTCGTCAAGAGTTACGACGCCCTTTTCGTTGCGTTGTTCCACGAGTTCCTCATCCTGCAGTTCCATCATCCCGGGAGCAAGTGGCGCAGGCATACGCACATTCATCAACGACCGTAGCAACCGGCGTTTGTCGTCGATCGAATCGGGTATACGGATACGACCATACTCGGGTCGCTCCCTGAGGAGCGCTCCGAGTAATGTGTCGAGTTTTTCTTTCTCAGAAGTCATAATGAATCAATTTCAACAGTTTTGCGTCTATCATACTTCTGAATGTTATATATTAATAACCTATAGTGAAACGTTCTTTGTGGTGGGCAGGTTCGGCGAGTTCGTCTACCATTGCCTTGGCATAGTCCTCGACGGATATGAAGCTGTTGCCGTCTTTGTCAAAAATCATGTCGTCTTTGCCGAGGCGGTAAACACCGGTGCGCTTGCCGGGACCTTTGGCGCCCATATCGCCCAGGTTGCCTGCGGGCGAGAAGAATACCCAGTCGATGTCGTCTTCGTTCATAAGAGTATTGAGATAAAATTCGCCGAGAGACTTAACGCCGGGAACCCAAGCTTCGGGCAGTGTGCCGGTATCGATGAGTCGGACACCGGGTTTTACGAACAGTGTGCCGGCTCCGCCTACGATAAGGAGTCGTTTTACACCTGCTTTCTTTGCAGCCTCGACAATTTTGGGATAGTTGGTCAGGGTTTCTTCGTAGATATTGGGATTGGCCCAACCGGGGTTGTAGGCGCTGATTACGC
>CAZNGJ010000011.1:0-35527 GCA_964572615.1 uncultured Bacteroides sp. | reverse complement strand
TGCTGTACTACGCCGGCCGCGTCTACAGCGACCTCGGCGACTACCCCACCTCGCTGCGCTACTTCCAGGACGCCCTCGACGCCGTCCCCAACGACCACGACAACCTGCTGCTGCGCGGAGCTATCGCCAGCCAAACCGGACGTTTGCTAAACACCCTCCGACTCTACGACAGCGCCATCCCCTACCTCAAAGAAGCTATCCGAGTTGACCACCTTACGGCCGACACCTTCAACATCGCCTATGACAATCTGTTGTTAAGTAACGTATATAAAAGAAGTGGGCAAATCGATTCTGCAGAAATAGTTATAAATGAAGCTTATGATTACTCACAATCACTTACTGACGCGGAGAAAGCTGATATACAACTTAATCAAGCGGTGATCCAATACGAAAAGAACAACTTGGACTCTGCTTTAGTGCTTGTCCGAGGACTTTCTGAGCGGGTATACCCACTTAGTCGAAATTCGGCTCTTGTTAATTCTTCTAATATCTATCTTTCCAAAGGAATAAACGATACAGCTTATATTTACGCGACCGAACTTATACATTCCATAAATATCAATAATAAAAAAAGTGGTTATTATAATTTATTGGCCACCCCGTTAATAAAATTAGTACCGCGCGATTCTTTGGTGAATTATGTGGTCAATTATGCGAAAGAGCTAAACTCTTATTTCAATCTGAATAACTCGAATCAGGGTATCATTCAGCAATCTCTGTATAATTATCAGCTGCACGACAGAGAACGTAGGAAAGCCGAAGACAGCAAAGAAACTTATTTTTGGATTGCGATGATAGCAATAATTGCGGCTTTGGGATTACTAATTGGAGTCTTACTATATCGCAACTGTAATCAAAAATTGGTAATCAGGCTCAACGAAGTGTTGAGTGAATTGTATTCTGCGCAAGAAGAAATTAAAGACCGAGACACCATTATAAACATTGACGACCGCTATTCCCATTCAAAAGACGTATCTGAATTGAAGGAAAAAATACGCATTATATTAGACCGGTTGTCTGCGGAAGGTCGCAAAGGAACTATACCGCCGGAGATCGCAGATTCCAAAGTATATGCGGAGTTATCGAAAATGGCACAGGCTGGTGGGGTTATTCCTGCACAAACCAATATCTGGGCACGCCTTGAAACCGAAGTTTATAAAAGTTCCCCCGATTTCAAGAAGCGGCTAACACTCCTTGCAGGGCGGCCGCTTTCGGATAAGGAGTATCATTTGTGCCTGTTAATAAAATGTGGTTTCAACCAGACAAAGTGCGCAACCTTACTTGGTCGATACAAGGGAGCGATCAGTTATCAGAGAAATAACCTCCATGAGAAGGTATTCCACAAAGAGATACCACTTTCTGAGCTAGATAACATAATACGCTGTCTGTAAAATATTTAGCACCCATATAATGTTCAAAAAAAGTTCAAATTCATTTTTGAACTTTTTTTGAACATTATTATTTGGCTATTGTTAATCGCACCTCTATCTTTGCATCACAATTACCCACAATCAATCACAATCATCATTACATTTTAGCTTATGAAAAAGCCACTATTTGTTCTATCACTGTTGCTACTTTTTACAGTATCACCTGCACTTCACATGTCAGCTGACACTATCACAACTCCCCTTAAAGAGAATAAAGATGACGAGCCTGATGTTACTCCTATAGGCCATCGTATGCCCGCCCGTCCCATTCAGTGTGTTATCGACACCGACACCAAGGAGGTGACGCTGTTACCCTACGTCGACGACATTCTCTCTTACGAGATTTGGGACGAGACCCAAACCATGATGCTGTTCTCAACCGACGAACCCGCCGAATTTGTCGAACACCTACTCGATTCTCCCTCTCCCGCAACAATTGTCATCACGACAAATAATAAATCCTACTCAGGGCTTTTCTAAAGAATATCGTTTCTAACCACTAAATTACTCCAATATGAAGTATCTAATATCACTTCTAATCTTCTCAATGAGCATCCTTTTCTCAAGAGGTGAAATCATTGTACTAAATCAAAAAATGGGTGAGATTGAAGCTAGGGCGACTCCTTATACAATCAGTAGAACAATCAATTCTAATTCTATAGAATTAAATGTATCCATAAATATGATTGAAATAGACGATTTTGAACCGATTCCCGGGAAAAAAATTTGTCGGATACCTGGCTTCAAAATAATTCCACCCCTGAATGCCCTCAATATCCTGAATTAGAGCTTAAATATAACATACCCTCGCAGGAGTATTGTGAAATTTCTGTTACTCCACAATACAAAGAGTCAAGAACCGTCGATTTAGCACCCGGTATGGCCGCAAAATCTTCTACTACCTATTATGGACGTACCATACTTCCAATAAAGGATTATGAGGGATATTTTCCTATAAGTAATGCGAAACAATCGACAATACAATACTATAAGGGGATTGCCATTCATTATTTTACGATATCTCCTGTTCAATATGATGTTCGAAATAAGAAACTAGAGATAACAAGTAGGTTTAAGGTAGTCATAACGTTTAAGAAAGGTATTGAAGATTTAGAAGAAGAAAGAAGTTTATTTTTTAAGTCACAAAGAAGTCAAGAACTTGTTTCGCGTTGTGAGCTAATCGATTGGACTCCAAATGAGTCGTATGACACATATCCTTCTGAGTGTACAAAAGACTTATTATTGGTTGTAAACTCTGTATGCGCTACACAAGGCAAGAACTATATTCAGAAGTACGTTGATTGGAAGAAAAAGTTAGGATTTAGAGTACATGTCATTGATGACAAAGAATCTTGGACAGCGGAAGAATTAAAGACTATTATTACTAACAAATATTACGAGCTAGACAATCTCTCGTATGTATTATTCATGGGGTGGTTTAGTCAAATGCCCGGGCTGCAATTTACCCCTTACTTAACAGCGCATCCTGGTAGTATACCCAGCACAAATACCACTAAGTCTTATATAGCCTATTCACTCATAAACGGATATAATGATTTTACCCCGAAATTTGCTGTAGGACGTATCCACCCGCTCAATGTCGCTCAATGTGATACTATTATCAATAAAATAATTGAATACGAAAGTAATCCGGTTTTAGATCCATTCTTCTATTCTAATGCGTTCCTTGTAGGTCAGTTTGAGCCTGTAGGTGCAGATGAGAACGCAACCAATTCCTCAAATTTAGTTCAAGAAGAACTTGGATTTATTCAATGGTTAGAGAGAACAAGACCGATACTGACAGAAAATGGTATTAATGCCAAGCGAATTTATAAACGACATTATACAATGGAAAATGCCGGTGTATATCCTTTACGCTGGTCGCCCTATTCAATTTATAACATAGATACATTCAGACCTCGACCAAATGGTTTCACATTCACCTATCCCACGCAAACAGAGGATTCTATACCGACTTATTTGCGATATCCAAATTTTAAGTGGGATGGTAAGATTTCCGACATACAGGAATCCCTCTCTAAAGGTGCCTTTTTGGGAATCTATTATGGGCATGGAAATAATTATGGATGGCATAACTTCTCGAAATTTTATGCCGAACAATATATAGCAGCTCAAAGTGGACCCAAACCTTCTTTAATTTTCGGGATCTCGTGTTTAACCGGTGATAATAATTGGGAGTGCGCATTTGCTAACGTTCTTTCAAGATCAGAACATGGCCCTATAGGAATGTATGCGTCTGCAGATTATAGTTACATAAAACCTAACCAGTTTCTTTTGTATGGTCTTGTACATGCACTTTGGCCAAATTATAGTGCTCCCGGTGGTTACAGCTATTTTCAAAACCGCACAATGAGTTACCGCCTGGGTGATATATTAAATAATGGTATGGATTTTTGTTTGGACAATACTATTGATGTCAGAATGAAAATGCATCAACGTTTAACATATACTTGCTTTGGTGACCCATCGATCGATTTATATACAGAAGTACCTACTATTTTTGAACAACCTCATTTAGAAAATTTTGGGCCCCTTGTATCAATAGATCTTGAACAACAACCAAAACATGAATACCCAGTCTTTATCAATTTCTACGAAGAAGAAAATAATAGAGTCGAATCTTACGAGTACGACGGTAAAGATTATTATTTTGAAGCTTCTGAAAACGTAGACAGCGTCTTGGTCTCAATCACATCCCATAACAAAATTCCTTACTTTAAGTACGTAAAGGTTAACAGAAACGATTGGTCCGACCCCAGGCCATTTGGAAAAATTAATGATGTAGCGATTGATGCGGCAAATGGAGAAGTAAAAGTTTATTGCTCAATTAATCCTAACGTAAATAATATTCGTTACCGGATGGTCGCTGTTAATGAGAATCTTGCCAATCCCAATATAGTTCCTCCAGTCGAAGATTATTTGGATCCTCAAGATCAATTTTTTGGCATAACAATACCTCATGAATTTCATGGTTATCTGATGGTATATTTAATCCATGAAAATACCCTATTGGACTCAAGAAAAATATTAGTAGAATACAATTGATAATTAATAAATAAAATTATAACATGTATAAAAAAGTAGTTACTGTTTTAATTGCCTTTCTAAATTATTTGGGAGTTAATGCTCTCACTCAACCAATAGAAATCGATGGGCTTTATTATTATGTATGGCAACGAGGAGCAAGAAATGTAGCTTCGTTATGTCCTCCCCCAAACGGGGATTATGATATAGCCAATATAGTAGTACCCGATAACATTACTTATGATGAAGAATTATATGATGTTATACAACTTGAAGAGAACGCCTTTATGGATTGTCAAAAAATTAAAAGCATTCATTTAGGTAAAAATATAACGCAAATTTGGGGTGAGACGTTTTGGAATTCTTCTGTTGAAAACATTTATTTTCCTGATAACAATGAACTTAGGGTGGATTACAGTGTCTTTCTAAACTGTAACAATCTTGATTCCTTGGTGTTCAATAGCAAAGTTACAACCTTGGTTACAAGTTGGTACATTCCTACAGGAATAAAGAAGATAATCTTCAATAAGAAAGCCGAACTGGTTCCCGTACCTACAGCTGGTATTAACCAAAAGAAGCTAAGTGACCGCGAGATTGACATAATGCAAGAAACTGAAAAAATGTCAGTGCCTGAAATCAAATGGAGTCCTATCTCTAATCTCGCCCTCGTCCATAGTTTGTCTTATTATGGTGTAGAAAAGATGTACCTGCCCAATAAAGTCGTACTCCAAGGCAATGATTACGCCGGCGTCGGACTGCCCGAACTTACCACGCTCGAACTCGCACCGACCGACGAGGCGACTATTGCGCAGCTGATGGACGATGCTTACGGCGTCAACCGCTATCAGGGCCAAGAGTATTATCAGTTGAGTTGGACGGCATTCATCGAATGCAAGAAGCTGACCACTATCGTTTCGTATGGCGAGACGCCGTGGACCGTTGCCCCGAATGCGTTTGCGAGCGACGAGGCCATGAAAGCCATCACCCTCTATGTGCCCGAGACGGCCATCGACACCTACAAGGCGCACCCTGTGTGGGGCAAGATGGGTGCCATCCTGCCCATCGATAACGGCGTGGAAGACATAACCACCGATGAAAACGGCGGTGCGGTCGAGTACTTCGACATGCAGGGACGCCGCCTCAACAATCCCCGCCCCGGCACCCTCGTGATCCGCCGCCAAGGCAGTATCGTTACCAAATTGAAAATTGAAAATTGAGCGTCCCGACGGGACGCTGACCACCGCGTATCCGGGTACGTCGAGCCGCCAAGCGAGACGTGCCCGGTTTCCGTATCCCCCGAGCAGGCATCCGGAGGACGTCGACCGAGCATAGCATCAACAAACCTCGGCCCCTCCCCGGCCCTCCCCAAAAGGGAGGGAGCTTATAGATAGAGGTCCAAGACAGATCGCGACGCTACATCCCGGGTGGTAAGCCTCCCTTTTGGGGAGGTTTGGAGGGGCTACAAGTTTGTAGGAGCTGGGGGTCTACAGGTCGAAGGAGGGGAAGGCGGGTTGTTCGTCGGGGGTGTCGGTGGAGTAGAGGTCGGCCTGAGCGAAGATCTGAAGGGGATCGGGGGTATCGAAGATCTGGAGCGGTTCGGGGGAGTCGAAGAGCTCGGTCTCAACCGGAGTGTCGGACAGGAAGTGGATGGGCACGTCGAGTTCGAGCTCGGTTGCGAAGGTGGTGATGCGCTTAGGGGCGGCGAGGGGCTTGATGCCAAGCATTTCGAAGGGTGTGTAGGGGTTTGCGCTTTCGCGGCTGATTTCGTCGGCCAGAACGTAATCCAACTCGGAGGCAAAGGATTCACCGCCATTGCCAAGGAAAGTGTCGAGGAAATAATCGTTTGTGCCGAGGAAGGCGGACATGCGTGCATCGTGCATGTTTTTGAGTTTCTTCTCGTTGTTGCGAGAAGACAATACATTTGCGAATTCCATAACCGAGCGTGATGCGGGTGTGGAAGGAGTCATTTCCCGGGTGCTGCACGATGTGATGCAGGTAGAAACCATAACTAACAAAGCAGACGTAAGAATCAGAGATTTTTTCATGTCAAAGGGATTTTTGAAGGTGAATCAATAACTGAGAATTTTGTAATACGTAATGTTGTTGAAAGTTTGAAAACCGACATAACAACGCGGGTTGGTTTTGATTGGTTTTAGGGAGGGTGAAATTTTTTTCAAAAAAATATTATTTTTCTTTTTGCGCTATATTAATCTTCAGATAGACAAGCGTTTAGTATCAACACAAATCTGTGACAAAAATGTTACATCGCACATATCGCAGCGATGTCGAAACCGGGGTAAACGGATGTTCATTCGGATGGCTACACATTATATATAAAATAATGTGTAATGCGTAAAAATTGCGTCGGAGTATAGGTGTTACGATTTTTTTTGCTAATTTTGCGCCCGAATGACAATTTGCGGTGTTATATATGAGTATAACTAATGTAAAACACCAAATTTTTCGGACAACATAATACCAATACTATATATGCAAAAGAACCTGGTTATCGTCGAGTCGCCTGCCAAGGCCAAGACCATCGAGAAGTTTCTCGGCAAGGACTACAAGGTCATGTCGAGCTACGGTCACATTCGTGACTTGCGCAAGAAGAACTTCAGTATAAATGTCGAGGACGGCTTCCGGCCCATCTACGAAATACCCGAGGACAAGAAGCAGCTTGTGGCCGACCTGCGTAAGGCAGCCGCCAAAGCCGAGACTATATGGCTGGCTTCCGATGAAGACCGCGAAGGAGAAGCCATTGCGTGGCACCTTAGCGAGGTGCTCGGACTCGATCCGCTGACTACGAAGCGTATCGTGTTCCATGAGATTACGAAGAACGCCATCCTCCACGCCATCGAGAATCCCCGCTCGATCGACCTGAACCGAGTGGATGCGCAGCAGGCCCGTCGCGTGCTCGACCGCATCGTGGGCTTCGAGCTGTCGCCCGTGCTGTGGAAAAAAATCAAGCCCGCACTTTCGGCCGGACGCGTGCAGTCGGTTGCCGTGCGCCTCATCGTAGAGCGCGAGGAGGAAATCAAGGCATTTGTGCCCGAGCGCTACTTCCGAGTTACGGCGTTGTTCAACGGTACACACCCCTTCCGCGCCGACCTGTCGCGCCGCCTCGCTGACAACGCCGCCGCCCTGGAGTTCCTCGAGGCATGCAAAGGCGCCGAATTCGCCGTGCGCGACGTCCAGGTAAAGCCCGTCAAGAAGTCGCCCGCGCCACCGTTCACTACCTCGACCCTCCAGCAGGAAGCCTCGCGCAAACTCGGTTTTACCGTGTCGCAAACCATGATGGTGGCACAACGCCTGTACGAGGCCGGTCATATTACATATATGCGTACCGACTCGCTCAACCTGTCGAGCCAGGCAATCGCTGCCATCAGTGCCGAGATAACCGAAAAACTCGGTGCTCCCTACCTGAAAGTGCGCCATTACCATACCAAGTCGAAGGGCGCTCAGGAGGCACACGAGGCTATCCGTCCCACATATATCGACCAGGCCACCATCGAAGGCACCGCGCAGGAGAAGAAGCTGTACCAGCTGATCCGTCGCCGCGCCATAGCCTCGCAGATGGCCGACGCCGAAATCGAGAAGACTACCGTCGACATCGGTATCAGCACGCGTTCCGAGCATTTCACCGCGTCGGGCGAGGTGATCAAGTTTGACGGCTTCCTGAAGGTGTACACCGAGAGCCACGACGACGAGCCTGAGGCCGAGGACAGCTCGCTGCTGCCACCCCTCAGCGTCGGTGACGACCTGGAGGCTATCCGTATCGCCGCGGCCGAGCGTTTCACCCAGCAGCCGCCCCGTTACACCGAGGCATCGCTGGTGCGCAAGATGGAGGAACTCGGCATAGGCCGACCCTCGACATACGCACCCACAATCTCGACCATCCAGGCGCGCGAGTATATCGAGAAGGGCGAACGCGGCGGCCAGGAGCGCACCGTCGAGACACTGACACTCGAAGATGGCAAGATAGACCGCACCGAAAAGACCGAGACCTACGGCGACGAGAAGAACAAACTGATTCCTACCGACATCGGTATGGTGGTAAACCGATTCCTCACCGAGTTCTTCCCCGAGATATTGGATTACAACTTCACGGCACGCGTCGAGGAGCGCTTCGACGACATCGCCGAGGGCAAACTGAACTGGAGCGACGAGATGGCCGACTTCTACAAGGATTTCCATCCCGCCGTCGAGAAGGCGCTCAATATGCGGCTGGAACACAAGGTGGGCGAGCGTATGCTCGGTGAGACTGCCGACGGCGAACCCGTGTCGGTCAAGATAGGCCGTTTCGGTCCGCTGATTCAGATAGGCTCGAACGAGAGCGACAAGAAACCCCGCTTTGCCTCGCTGCTCAAGGGCCAGAGCGTCGACACCATTACGCTCGACGAGGCACTACGCCTGTTCGACTTCCCCAAGACACTCGGCGACTACGAGGACAAGGAGGTTATAGTGGGCATCGGCAAGTTCGGCCCCTACGTGCGACACGACGGCAAGTATGTGTCGCTGCCCAAGGATATGGAGGCTGCCAACGTCACCCTCGACGAAGCTATCGAGCTGATAGAACAGAAGCGTGCGGCCGACCGTCAGAAGATTGTCAAGACGTTTGACAACGATGCTGACATGCAGATACTTAATGGCCGTTACGGCGTCTATATCGCCTACAAGGGCAACAACTACAAGATACCTCGCACCGTCGCTGCTCCTGCCGAACTGACCTACGATGAAGCACTCGAGATAGTGAACAGCCAGGAGGTAAAACCGCGTCGTACCGCACGTCGCACAGCGAAAAAGTAAGTTATGGCAGCTCCACTGAGACATAAACCAGGCGCCGAGCGAGCACCGTTCCGTCCCGACGTCATACTCGAATTCGAAGCGGGCGAAGGCAAGCCCGCCACGCTGCTCGACTTCCTCTTTGCCGTCATGCCCGACCGCAAGAAGACCGCTGTGCGCGCCTTCCTGAAGCATAATCAGGTCAAGGTGGGCCAGACCGTCACCACGCAATTTGACTTTCCGCTCGAACCGGGCGACCGTGTGGCCGTCAATACGTCGCGCGAGTGGCAGACCTTTCGCAACCCCCGCCTGAAGATATTCTACGAGGATGACGACATCATCGTGGTCTACAAGGGTTACGGCCTGCTGTCGATGGGTACGGACAAGAAGAAGGAAGGCACGGCCTACTCGCTGCTGCGCGACTATGTGAAGCGCGTCGATCCTCGCAACAAGCTGTTTATCGTGCATCGCCTCGACCAGCACACATCGGGCCTGATGGTGTTCGCCAAGACCGAGAAGGTCAAGAACACCCTGCAGCACAACTGGAACAACATGGTGCTCGAACGTCGCTATCTGGCAATCGTCGAAGGACGGCCCGAGCAGCGCGAAGGAGTGGAGAAGAGCTACCTGGCCGAGAACGCGCAGCACATCGTCTACTCGACCTCGAACGCCAAGGAAGGCCAGCTCGCCGTAACGCGCTGGAAGGCCCTTAAGAGTCGTGGCGGATATACCCTCATGGAGGTAAGTCTCGATACGGGTCGCAAGAATCAGATACGCGTCCACATGAAGGACTTGGGTCATCCCATTGCGGGCGACCGCAAGTATGGGGCCAAGACATCGCCCATCCACCGCCTGGCGCTCCACGCGGCCACCCTGCGGTTCGTGCACCCCGAGACGCGCAAGGACATGAACTTTTCCACGCCGGCTCCGGCCGCTTTTGACAAACTGGTGTAATGGTAGCTAACGACAAACTTACCCTCGATTTGGTTGCCGATCCGGCGCTGAGACGGTTGGCTCTGTTGGTCTCACCCTCCGGCGTCGACGTAGCCATATCATCGCGCGTGCGGGATAATGAGCTGATATATCGTCGGATACCGTATCCCGACGGGTCGGATCCGGTGAAGGCACTCGAGGAGGCCGTGTACGACAACCCCCTGCTGACAGCCGATTTCGGCAAGATAGACGTGGTGTTCGATACGCCCCGTTTCTTTGTCATGGCTGCCGAGGAAGCGACTCCCGACGAGGTGCGACGCCGTATCGACATGCTGTGGCCGCCGGAGAATCTCGACTTTGAGCTCGAACCGTTGATTTGCCCCATCGAGGCCGATCGTACAGTATTAGTGTGCGCCGTGCCCCGCAAGTTGGTAAGTTTTGTGCGTCGAACCTTCAACAACCCCGGTATCGTCCACCGCATGGCGGCACTGGCGCGCTATTATGCGTTGAAGAACCACCTGGGCAACTCGGGCAAGATGCACGTGCGACTCTCGCCCGGCCGTACCGATGTGATTGCGTTCGGTCGCTCGGGACTTCTGTTAGCCAACACCTTTGCCACAAATTCGGCCGAGGATGCGGCATACTACACCGTGGCCGCGACTCGACACTTGGGCTACGACAACGACACCGACCGCATCCTGGCATCGGGCGACCGCGAGTTGCGCGACGCTTACGTTACGTCGATGCGCCGCTTCATATCGTTTGTCATGCCCGACATCTTCCCGTCGGCGCTGACCCGGCTCGGCGCCGAAGCAAGCACCGTGCCTTTCGAGATGCTCGTGCCGGCATTATGCGAATAAACCCCTGAATACCATGAGAATAATACGCGGTAAATACGGGCGCCGACGTTTCGACGTCCCCACCAATATAACAGCGCGACCCACAACTGACTTCGCGCGCGAGAACATATTTAACGTTATTGAGAATCTGGTCGATCTGGAAGGGGCACGGGCCCTCGACCTCTTTGCCGGAACGGGGGCCGTCTCCCTAGAGTTTCTGTCGAGGGGATGCGCGTCGGTAACGGCTGTCGAGAAGGCTTCGACACAGTACAACTTTATCCGTAAGGTGGCCGGCATTCTCGACGATCCGGCACTCCATGTGGTGCGAGGCGATGCCCTCCGCTTCATCGACACGGCCGCGACTCCGTATGACATCGTGTTCGCCGATCCGCCATACAACCTGCCGGACTTCGGCACGATACCGGGGCGGGTACTTGCGTCGAAGCTGCTCGGCCCCGGCTCGATTTTCATCATCGAGCACTCCAAAGCATACGACTTCTCGTCGCTGCCTCATTTCCGCGAACACCGCGCATACGGCTCGGTCAACTTCTCAATCTTTGAAATCCCCGAGGTATGAATCCCGAACAACGACTTACAGAAGAACACCGGGCAGCCATCCATCGCCTCATCGAGCGCGAGGTAGTGCCCGCAGTAGGATGTACCGAACCGGTGGCAGTGGCATTGGCCACAGCCCGGGCGCGCCAATTGCTTGCTACGGTCACCGACGCCCGTGTCGAGAATGTACGTTGCCGTCTGAGTGCCAATATCATCAAGAACGCTATGGGCGTAGGTATCCCCGGCACCGGTATGATCGGGCTGTCGATAGCTGTAGCTCTGGGTGCCACCATGGGCGACGCATCGCGCCGACTCGAAGTGTTGGCCGGGGTGACGCCCGAGCAAGTTGAGGCGGCGCGCATCGGCCTTGTCGATACTGATGCTATCCGGGTTGAATTGGCCGACGAAGCCACCGACCTGCTGCATATCGACGTGACAGTGGAGGGTGGGGGACATTCGGCGCGAGCCATAATCTGCGGCGCTCACGACCGATTTGTCCGCAACGAGGTGGACGGACAGCCCGTCTCGGTGGAACTCGCAGGCGAGGGCACAAAAACAAACTCAACAGAGGACGCTGCCCAGCTGTCGATGGCTCGCGTCTGGGATTATGTAATCAATACGCCGGTTGATCAATTAGCTGATATACTGGATGCTGCGCGACTCAATAGCATCGCGTCCGAATATGCCATCCGTGGAGGCTATGGCCACGAGATCGGCGCCACCTTGCGTGGAGGCGGCTATCGTCACATCTTTGGCAATACTCCCTTTGCGCGAATACTGGCGCGCACTGCCAGTGCTTGCGACGCCCGCATGGGTGGCGCACCGGTGCCCGTGATGAGCAACAGCGGCAGCGGCAACCAGGGCATAGCCGCTACGATGCCCGTCGTCAGCTATGCCGACGAGATTGGCGCCGACCGCGACGCACTCGTAAGGGCGCTGACACTGAGCCATCTGACAGCCATCTACATCAAACAGTCCTTGGGACGGCTGTCGGCACTGTGCGGTTGCATTGTCGCGTCAAGCGGTTCGGCAGCAGGCATCTGTTATCTGATGGGTGGCGACTACGACCGTGTCTGCTCGGCCATCAAGAACATGGTGGCCAACCTGACGGGTATGATTTGCGATGGCGCTAAACCGAGCTGTGCGCTCAAGCTGACAAGTGCTGTCTCGACCGCCATACTTAGTGCCATCATGGCCATGGAAGACCGCTCGGTGACATCCATCGAAGGCATTATCGACGACGACGTCGACCGCACCATCCGCAACCTCACCGACCTGGGCCGTGACGCCATGACCCAAACCGACGCCATGATCCTCTCCATCATGACCCGCAAATAGCCCCCACCCGGACTCCCCGTTTTGCCATGAAAAAACATTATGTAATGACTAAGATCAGCCGTCACACTTATACAATTCAACAGCAAATCGAAATCCTTGTTAAACGAGGATTGTTATTCGATAATCTTTCTAAGGCCGAGGAAGTTTTAGGTGATATTGGTTATTATCGATTCGGGTTCTTTTCCAAGCCCTTTGAGAAACCTCTTACATCCAAGAGATTCTGTACCCATGAGTTCGAAGATGGAACTACGTTTAGAGAAGTTTATGAGTTGTATTCATTTGATTCGCAACTGCGCTTTATGTTAACTAAAGTCCTGACGCGTGTTGAAATCAATATTCGAACCCGGCTCACTCTTATGGGATCTTTATATTATCTGAAGGATCCTTGGTGGTTCTGCAATACAGATTATGTCAGTAAGAAATTTGTATCCAACTTTGATCGGGAAGTATATTCTGCAATAAAAAGGAATCCGGCTATTCAGGAACACCATAAGAAGCACCCTAAGGATAAATATGCTCCAGCCTGGAAGACGATGGAGTTCATGACGTTAGGCAATTTAGTATTCCTATATGAGGCCATTACGGATAGGGAATTAAAAGAGAGAATTTCCAGGCATTACGGGTGCTCAATCAAGGTATTTCTGAATTACTTAGAGACTATTAGATTAGTAAGAAATCGATGTGCGCATGGAGGATGTTTATATAATCTTATTATTGATAAGGGTATACATAAGCTGCCCGCCAATGTGGATAACCGGGATGCACATAATATCAAAGGAGCAATCAAGGTAATATTGTATTTTCTGGGAAGAATTTCAGAGCGGCAGAAAAATGAGACAATAAAGGATCTCAAGATGGAACTTGAAAAATTGAGTGAATTTCCTAAGGCTCAGTGGGTCGTGAGAAAATGTAGCAATCTCGACATGAACTTTTTTGATTGAGACTTCGTTATTATTGAAATAAAATGCTTATATTTGCATCGCAAATAAGCCGTGCCCGTAAGAGCTTCGTCGTCTTACGTGCACGTTAAAATGGATTCTGAGGCTCCTGCGCGCTTAGGGAGCCTCGTTTTTTATACCCACCCGGCCTCCCCGTTTTGCCATGTCCGCGAAAAGCCGAGGTTGCAGATGGAATTTATGAGTTGGGGAGGATGGAGCAGTAGAGGTTAAGGAGGGTTTGGCGGATGGCCGGCATTTTGAACAGGTGGGCGGTGTCGGCTGATGCTGCGGAGTGGGTTGCGAGCAGTTCAGGACTGTCAATGTAATGCGCCATGCGGTCGGCAAGTGCCTCTATGTCACCCGGTTCAATGAGGAAACCGTCTTTGCCATCCTCGATGATGTCGGGAATGCCGGCAATGTTGGTTGATACGGATGGTATACCGGCGCATTTTGCTTCAAGAATGGTCATAGGCATGCCTTCGCCGAACGATGGAAGCACGAAAACATGTGTTTTGGCTATCACTTCTTTCTTACGTTCGTCCCGTATCCATCCCGTGAAGGTGCATTTGTCGGCAATGCCCAGATCCTCGGCTAATTGACGGCATTTGTCGATATATCCGTCGCCGGCAAATATTAATCGGAAGTCGCGCCCCTGTTCCTGTAGTCGGGCTGCAGCTTCGATGATGTGCTCGGGACGCTTGCGGGTACACAGTTCACCCAAGAACAGGAAAGTGACCGGAGTCGTTCCGGGTCGAGCGCCTTTGCCTTCGTAGGATATGGGGTTGCGTATGACCATAAAATCGTCTAACCCAAGCTCTTCTTTTGCATAGCGCACTATGGCTGAACCAAGCACTATGTTGGCATCAGCGCTTCCGAGTGTACGGGTGACATCGGGTTTCCCCTTGTCCTTGACGAGTCGCCACAGGTCACAATGGCAATGCATTATGGTCTTATAACCTAACATTCTGCCCCAACGTAAAACAAGTTTTTTTCGTGGCCAGGATTTCAGCCCAGCGTAATGTATGTGCAGCAGTCTTCGTCCTTTTAGCCGCAACAATGGTAGTTTGGCCATAGCAAGAGCGACGTTAGCCAATCCGGCGGTGGTGCCGTGGATGCTGTTGGTCGGCAGGTAGTGGAAAGGCGCGAGGCCTTGGCGGTATTCGGCCATGACAGACGACATGCCACCGTTGCCGCGGTAGTCGGGGCCGACGATGATGACTTTGTCGAGGATTTCGGTGTCCGAATATTGTTTCTTGCTTTTGGTCATATTGTCAGAGGATTATAATTAACGGTGGAGGAACTTGCCGGCTATGGAAGAGACTTTGCGATTGACAAAACCTTTTTCAGACTTACTGAGTCCGCACAGGTAGGTGATAACGCTGCCAACGACGACCATAGTGGCGCAGAACGACAGCAGTCCCCAGATGTTGCGGGCAAAGAACGCGTAGAGGCATTCACCGGCGGCAATGTCGAGGCCAAGGACTAAGGCCACGGGTAAAAGCACACGCCAAATAAAGGCACCGCTGTTCAGGCCCGTTACATGTCGCATCAGATGGTAACTGCATATCACAACGAGCATCCGGAACACGATCTGCACCGGATAGAAGGACATGGGGGGCAATCCGGCCTTGAAGGCCAGGTAGGTACCGGGGATGACAAGCAGGTAGATAGAGTTGGCTATCAGCGACACGCGTTTCATCAGTGATGTGGCACGCGCAAGGTCGGTCACGGGGTTGTGAAGCACGTTAAAGCAGGTCCATATCAGCGACAACTGCAACAGTTGGGCCGTAAACGGTGGTATCTCAGTAAGCCAAATCTCGAGCACGAGCTTCGCAGCACATACAAACGGTACACCGAGAACACAGACCAAGTAGGCCGAATAACGCGAACTTGCGAGTGTCAGTTGGGCGGCGTAAGACAATTCGCCCGAATTGAAACTCTTGATAATCTGTGGTCGCACCGCTGACGAGAAGTTGAGGCATAGATTGGCTATCGCATTGTTGATGTAAGCCGTAACTCCACGGGCCGCATTGACAGCCGCGCCGAAGAAGATATTGATAGCTATGTTGATAAATTGCTCTACAGCCACCCATGTAATCGACACATAGAGGTTTAGCCCGGAAAAACTGAATATGTCGCGAGCCATTTTCCAGCTCCAGAAGCGCATTACATGGCTTTCAGGATACCGCTTGTAGCACACACGGGCTATATAGAGGCGCGGAAGGATCAGCGACACCACCATCAGGATGGAGTAGAGCACCAGTTTGTCGGGCAATATCATTACCAGGTAGGCCACTGTCAGTTTGGCCACCGCTTCGAAGATACCAAGATAGGCGAACGACTTCATGTCCTCGCGGGCTATCAGAACGGCCTCATAGACGGGCGAAATAAGGTAGATACTCAATCCGGCAATCGTAGAATACAGCACTAACGTGGCATCGTGGACGCGGCCCGGTGGCAGAACAAGGAATCGGCGCACCAGCCAGTCGCCTGCTCCGAAACCTACGATGATAACAGCAACGCTCAGTCCCACAAATGTGTACAGGCAGATATTGAACACCCGGCGCATCATCAGCGGATCACCCTGCGCCTCGGCTATCGACAGAAAACGTTGAGTGCTCGTCGTGAGCGCAACTGTGAAGAAGAAAAACGAGTAGGAGATGCCGGCGATAAGGTTGTAGATACCGAAGTCCTCAACGCCGAGGGCTTCGAGCACGACTCGCGACGTATAGACAGTAATAGCCATCGTAACCAACATGCGTACATACAGGAACAGCGTGTTCCGCGCAATACGCTTGTTGTCACTTGCATGACTCTTGTTTGCCGCTATATTTTCTTCAGCCATCGCCGCAGGTTGTACAATAATGATTGGTTAAGGTGCTGCAACACTGATTGGCATCCATGCAGCAAATCAAATACAAAGATACTAAATGTTTGTGAATCCCACAAATAGCAAAGAGACTCACTTTTCCGTTTTTGGGCGTGAGTCTCTTTTAGAAGTATGTTTTGCGAATAGTTACTCGGCGTAGAGGTTTTCGGACTGCTCGGGGATGTATTTTTCGACCAGTCTGGCTATTTTCTTGAGGTCGGGCTTCTTGGTGGTATAGTCGATGAGCAGGCCCACGGGATAGAGGTCGGGGTCGGAAGCGGACTGGAAATCAGCAGCATCCTCGGAGTAATCGCCGTCTTCGACGGCATCGGCCTCGATAGCGTAGTCGCTGAATGCGATGGCGCGCTCGGCATCGTGATGACGCTCGATACCAACCAACAATGTAGTGGGAATAATGCTGATCTGAGGATCTTCGCCCCAACGTCCGGGGTTTTCGAGCACCTCTGCCACCTGGGCGGCAATAACGTCGGTAAGTTCTTTTCGTGTCATAGTATCGTTATGTATTTGGGTCTTAGTATATTTATGTAATAGCGTATTTATGATAGCTTTATAAGTAGCTTTGTTAATATAACGCCCTCCCCGCCAAAATAGTTGCGCTATGATTACCCGTAAGTCTATTTGAAGAACCCTTGGAAGGACAAATCTTCATCAATGTCGGGCCAATGGATTCCGAAGTGCGATATATGATAATTGTTTCGTTGTTCTTCCGAGGCATTCAACAGCCGATGGTAGTCAGTAAACATCTCTTTCCCAACAGCACCATTGTTTAACTCTATGTAGACGGCTTCATTTGTCAGCCATATACGAGCGATGTCATTTCGATTCATTATTGCCTCCATAATAGAGTTGGCATGGGATAAATATGGTGGTATTAGCAAAAAGCGAGTTCGGAATGGATCGGAACTCGCTTGATGGTTGGGTGGAGTATAGCGGACTCGAACCGCTTACCTCAACACTGCCAGTGTTGCGCTCTACCAGATGAGCTAATACCCCTTGATTGGTTTATTCGATTGGTTGGTGCATGTCGGGAGGGCGTCCCCTGCCTTTTGCATTGCAAAATTACGGCGTTTTTTCCGGTTGGCCAAGCAAGAGAGATTGTTTTATGATATATTAACACTTTTGGTTGTCGTTTTTGCGCATGCGCACGATTTTCGGCGGCAAAGGTGTGGTTAGTGTCGCGAAAATTGGCTAATTTTGCAGAGTTGAACCAATTGCTAATCCATTTCAAATCATACATCCGTGAAAAGAACCAATCTGATGAGAAGTATTGCCGTGGCCGTGACCTTGATGTCCGGTTTCGGTATGATGTCGGCTGCCACCGACGTTGACCACGAGAAATGCGCTGCCGGTTGCGAGGCGTGCGTGTCTTCGAAGGAGCAGGCTCCCGTTGTTGTGGGGGCCGCGCGTGTCGACCAATATATCCCGCTGCTTAAGGGCAAACGTGTTGCATTGTTTTCCAACCATACCGGTATGGTGGGCGACAAGCATACGCTCGATCTGATGCTCGACAACGGCATCAACGTGGTGGCTATCTTCTCGCCGGAACACGGGTTCCGTGGCAAGGCCGATGCCGGCGAGCACGTGACCTCGTCGGTCGACCCCGTTACGGGTATACCCATCGCGTCGCTCTACGACGGCAAGAAACGCGGCCCCTCGGACGAGGTAATGGCCGGTATAGATATTATCGTGACTGATATTCAGGATGTTGGGTTGCGTTATTACACTTATTACTGCACAATGGTCGACCTGATGAACGCTGCCGCCAAGGCCGGCAAGGAGTTCATGGTGCTCGATCGTCCCAACCCCAACGGTATGACCGTCGACGGCCCCATCCTGGACATGAAGTACAGTAGCGGGGTAGGGCGTCTGCCCATCACTACCGTCCACGGCATGACGCTCGGCGAGTTGGCCCGCATGGCCAATGGCGAGGGTTGGCTTACAGAGGGAGCCAAAGTGCCTCTGACCGTAATCCCGTGCGACAACTACACCCATCAGACACGTTATGAGTTACCGATAGCTCCGTCGCCCAACCTGCGTGATATGAAGGCTATATATCTCTATCCGTCAACTTGTTACTTCGAGGCTACTCCCGTGAGCCTCGGTCGTGGTACGGATATGCCCTTCCTGGTCTATGGTCATCCCGACATGAAGGGTCGCGACTTCGAGTTTACGCCCCGCAGTGTTGACGGCGCGAAAAATCCTCCGCTTAAAGACCAACTGTGTCATGGCGTGGATCTGCGTAAGGTGTCCGACGAAGATGCTATCGCCCAGGGTATTAACCTTGCCTACCTGATCGACGCTTATCGCGATCTGGGCATCGGCGACAAGTTTCTGACGGCGTTCTTTGAGAAACTTGTTGGTCGCGGCGATATCCGTACGATGATCGAGGAGGGGAAGAGCGCCGACGAAATCAAGGCTACCTGGGCCGATGATGTAGCCCGCTTCAAGGAGCAGCGTCGCCCCTATCTGCTGTACAACGAATGAAAATTAGAATAATAATATGAGTCCTACCATTGTAATCATAACTATAGCCGCATATTTCCTGCTGCTGATGGGCATCAGTTGGTGGTCGTCGCGCGGCAGCGATAATTCGACATTCTTTACCGGCAAACGCGATAACCACTGGGGTTTGGTGGCTTTTGCCATGATCGGCGCGTCCATTTCGGGCGTGACCTTCATCTCTGTTCCCGGCATGGTAGCTGCCAAAGGCTATGCCTATCTGCAGATGGTGCTCGGCTTCATCGTGGGATATTTTGCCATCGCATTCGTGCTCGTGCCGATGTTCTATCGCAAGAATCTCATCTCGATTTACGGCTATCTGGAGGATCGCTTCGGCCGCAACACCTATCGCACCGGCGCATGGTTCTTCTTCGTTTCCAAGCTGTTAGGCGCCTCGGTGCGCTTCTTTGTGGTGTGTGCCGTGCTCCAGCTGTTGGTGTTCTCGCCGCTGCATATCCCGTTCGTGTTTAACGTCATCGTCACCATTGCGCTGATATGGCTATACACCGTTCAGGGTGGCGTCAAGACGCTTATTTGGACCGACACGCTCAAGAGTTTCTGCCTGATAATGAGCGTGGTACTGTGCATCTACTTTGTGGCGCAGAATCTCGGCTTCTCGTTCGGCGAGATGGCGTCGGCCATCTCAGACCATCCCAGCTCGCGGATGTTCTTCTTCGACAACCCCATGGAGGGTACGTACTTCTGGAAGCAATTCCTCGCCGGCGTGTTCATGGCCATAGCCACTAACGGTCTCGACCAGGACATGATGCAGCGCAACCTGGCGTGCAAGGACAGCCGTCAGAGTCAGAAGAATATGATTGTCAGCGGTATAACCCAGTTCTTCGTAATCGCGCTCTTCCTGCTGCTCGGTACACTGCTTGTCATCTTCCTCGATCGCAACGGAATCGACCTGCCAGCCAAGTCCGACAATATCTTCGGCATGGTGGCCAACCACCCGGACATTCCCGTAATTGTCGGCATCCTGTTTGTGCTCGGCCTGATCTCGGCGGCTTATTCGGCAGCCGGCTCGGCCTTGACGTCGCTTACCACAAGTTTTACGGTTGATATCCTCGGAGCGCATAAGAATAAGGACGACAAGCAGTTGACCCGCACCCGCAAGGTGGTTCATATCATCATGTCGGCCCTCATGGGAGGCGTTATCATCCTGTTCTACTACCTGAGCGAGGAGGATGCCATCAGCGCTGTCTACACCCTGGCGTCGTACACCTACGGCCCGATATTAGGTCTGTTCGTCTTCGGCATGTTTGGGCGTCGGCCCGTCCACGACCGCCTCGTGCCCGTGATTTGCGTGGCTGCCCCTGCCCTGTCGTGGTGCACCCAGTGGGCTCTCCACCGCTATGTGGGCTATGAGACGAGCTTCGAACTACTCCTCATCAATGCGGCTTACACTATTATCGGGTTGCTGGCACTAAGTCGCCGTCCCGCTCCGGCCGACGCGCCCGTCAAAGCCTGACCGATATGGCTAAGAGCCTGATAGGCCGGTATATCTGGCTGATAGATACGCTTAAAAGCCGTGGTCGACTGACACGGCAGCAGATCAGCGAGTTGTGGCAACAGTCGATACACAACACCAACGGTCGGCCGTTGGCGCGACGCACGTTGTACAACTACAAGAACGCTGTCAGCGAGCTGTTCGACATCGACATCGAGATCGACCCCCTGACATTCGAATATTATATCGCCGAGCCTGACGGCAAGCCTAACGAGTTTACAGACTGGCTGTTGAACTCGTCGGCCGTCAGCGAGGCCCTGTCGACTTCGCGCGACATCAGCGACCGTATTTTGCTCGAGAATGTTCCGTCGGCGCGCGAGCACCTGCCCGTGGTTTTCAAGACCCTTAAGGATTCGACACGCCTGCGCTTTGATTACCAGAACTATACCCGCTCGCGACCGACAGCAGGTGTGGTGCTCGAGCCATACCTGGCGCGCATATTCAAGCAGCGTTGGTACGTCATCGGTCTAAACGTCAAGGAGGGCAAACTAAAGACGTATGCCCTCGACCGTATGAGCCGCGCGACCGACACAGGCGTGCGCTTCGAACGTCCCGAGTACTTCGACCCCAAGGCGTATTTTCACTATTCGTTCGGTATCGTTGTCAACGACAGCGAGCCCCGCGACATCGTGCTCCGCACCGGCCATTTCAATGCCAAATACCTGGCAGCGTTGCCTTTGCATCCGTCGCAAGAGCAGATAGTGCACGACCAGTTCTGCCTCTTCCGCTACCGCATGCAGATCACCGACGACCTCGTGCAGGAACTCCTCGGCCAGGGCAGCCGCATCGTCGTCGAGGAGCCCCGCGAGTTGCGTATGCGCATCCGCGAAGAGCTCCGCAAAAGCCTCGATGCCTACGACTCCACCCCCGTCTTCACCACAACCACCCGCACCCCCGGCACCCTCCCCGTCACCGACCCCGAAGTACTCACCAATCTCAGAAACGTGCAACATTCTTGAAAATCATAGCGTTAGCGGGATACTGAATGTCGCCGTACGGGGCTTGAGGAGGGTAAGCGTCCTGCCGGACGCACAACTGTTACACAATTCAGTCTCACACTTCCCTTAAGTAACCAGTTTTTGGGCCTTGTAGGTGCCATGATAATATTTGGGTAATATGATTTTACAGTTTTTATAATTCAAAAAAACTTTATAACTTTGTAGCCGAAATGCACTATATACATTTATCTATTGGTTATTAGTGCAAGCATACATTTTGGAAGCGTTTATCGAACGCACTTCTTGACAGTTAGAAACTTCGCAACTTTCAATCTCGATCAAGATGCGGCAACGATAGATGCCTTATGTAAATATGGTAAATAGTAGTTTCATCGTAATGTTTAAGCGTTACGATGCTACATTGCATATTTGCGCGAGGCCTCTGCGTTGTCCGTTCTACCGAGATGGGCATTGCGAAGGCCTCTAACTGTGGAGCGGGCGACCGGTATGGACCTTGCGCTTTCTATTTTTAACCAATCAATTGTTATTGATATAAAAAGCCGGATAGGGGTCCTATGGCTACTATGATTTTTTATGAAAAAGCTACTATTAACAATGTTGGCAATGGCAAATGTAACTGTATGTTCTATGAGTGCTAATGCTGGAGTTTTGGATCGTCCCGATTTCAATAGTGGGAAAACTTGTTGGATCGTAAGAGCCGGAGCCGGTTTTAATAGCGCTTCCGGTGATTGGAAGGGTTCCATGCAAAAGAGTTGGGAAAACTCTCATAAGATAGATATGACTAAGAGTTCTTTTCCTTCGCCCACAGGGTTTGATGTATCAATAGCTTTTAATAAATCAATTAAACAGATGCCGGTGTATTGGGGTATGGAATTAGGAATAGCCAATCGTGGCTATAAGGCTGAAGCAGAGTGGCATAGCGGGAAATTTTCATCCTTCGGTGATTATATCGGACATCACATTAAACAGAATCAATCGTTAACTGCGTACGATATATATCTAACTCCAATTATGTTTGGATACAAATACGAACTGCTCTCCAATATGACAATTGATGCTCATTTAGGAGGATTCGCATCCGTTGATTTTGCCGGTGAGCTTAAAAATTACGAGTACGACTGGCAGACATCATCGGGTCATGATAGAGAGAAAGAAAGCACTCATAAAACTAACATCAGCGATATATCTTCATATCGCCGATTTGATGCCGGGTTGAATATTGGAGTAGGCTTCTGGTATGGTCATTTCAATATAGACTTCACTTGGCAACGTGGTTTTGTCAATGTTTTTGATTTTGATGCAACTATGCATAGTCAGTCGTTAAAATTGCGTCTCGGTTACGCATTCTGAGAATTAAATTCAATCGTAATAATTTCAAAGAATTGAGATATGAAAAAAATAGTATATTTCACCGCCCTCGTATTAACAGTAATCGGATTATCACCCTTGTTTGCTTCGTGCTCAGACGAGCCCGGCTCAGGTAAAAACGACCTTGTAGGTACATGGTACTATATGGATGGTGAAGAAATAGATATGGATGACTATATAATATTTGAAAAGAATGGGACCTATAGGAATTCGTACGGAGATACCGGAACCTATAAATATAAGTCATCTTCTTCGACCATTATATATTATGATGGCGAAGATGAATATGAGGAAGAGCTAATATTTGTATCTAAAGACAAGATAATGCTTGACGGGAGTTATTATGTTCGACTATAAGACTTAATAACAGTTACATTTATAATATTTTAAGCAAAAGGAGAAGATGTCTAATTATTTAGATTTTCTTCTTCTTTTTGTTTCATCATTATGCCGAACTCGTCTTGAAAACCGCAGCGCACTCTGCGGTTCTGCGTGATGATTATAACGTTCGGGATTCGTCGAGGCTTGTTGCGGCACAACAAGATAAACGTTTGAAAAACGTTTGATAAGAACTGTGCATCTTAAAAAAGGTTGTGATATGATTTGGATATTCAAATAATTCTTTCTAAATTTGCAATTCGCGAATTGCAAATTTATGAAGGTAAATGACTAAATTACATAATGGTATGCGTCCACAAGATGTTGTTATTCTATTAAAGAAGATTACTTTGGCAGGCCGATGCATGAATAATGCTCAAATTGCAAAAGAACTCAATATAAGCGCATCGGAGGTTTCCGAGGCGCTGGAGCGTTGTCGCCTTGCTCATCTGGTTGACAACCTGAAACAACGTGTGAATATTCTTGCGCTAAAAGAATTTTTGGTTCATGGTCTGAAATATGTTTTTCCTGTTCAACCGCAGGCAAAAGTCAGGGGAATAGCTACCGCGATCTCTGCCTCGCCGATGAATGAAAAAATTCTTTCTGATAAAACTTTGTATGTGTGGCCTGATTCAAAAGGAAATGTCCGGGGTGAGGCTATTGCTCCACTTTATCGTACTGTTCCGGAAGCGGTAAGGATTGACCCCATGTTGCACAGTCTTTTGGCTATTGCCGATATATTTCGTATAGGACGTGCAAGGGAGGTGGAACTTGCTAAAGTAGAACTGGACGCCATTTTCAATACATATAATGTTGAGTAATCTAAATCGCCTTAAAGTTATTGCTGCCGGACTCGGAGATCTGTGTAGGGACGTAGTTTTTGTTGGAGGTTCAGTAGCCGAACTATATGCCGATGATCCGGCAGCAACAGATATTCGCCCGACGATGGATGTGGACTGTGTTATAGAACTTGCTACTTATGGCAGTCTTCAAGAATTTGAAGGACGGTTACGCAGGCAAGGGTTTGAAAATGATATAGAATCCGGTGTGATTTGTAGGTGGAAGTATAAAGGCGAAACAGTAGATATTATGCCTGACGATGGTGAGATCTTTGGGTTTACTAACCGATGGTATCGCCCCGGTTTTCAGCACCGTGTGGGATACCAATTCCCTGACGGTATGTCGGTGCAAATTCTGCCGCCACTCTACTATATTGCCACGAAATTGGAGGCCATAAGAGGGCGTGGAGGTGAGGATCTGAGATTCTCCCATGATTTTGAAGATTTGATTTATGTTCTGAATAACTGTCAGAATATCACATCTCTTTTTGACAATGAAGATAACCAAAGCCTTGTTGAGTACATTTCTTCTTGGGCATCTAAAATACTCAAACGTCAGAATTGTCACGAGGAGGTAGAATGTATGTTACCTTATGGTGACTATAACCGTGTTGATTATATAATCAATATTTTAACTTATTTCACGCGATGAAAATTCAGTATGCCTCTGATTTGCACCTTGAATTTGGTGCCAATACAGCTTTTCTCAGGGGAAATCCTCTAATTCCTATAGGTGATATTCTGGTCCTTGCAGGCGATATAGGGTATTTAGGAGATGAAGCTCTGGCAAAACATCCTTTTTGGGATTGGGCGTCAGAGAGCTTCCAGCAAGTTATTGTAATCCCCGGAAACCACGAGCTATATAATTACTTCGATATAAATGATCTCCAAGAGGGATGGCAATTGTTTCTGAGGCATAATGTCAGGTATGTTTATAACAAGGTTATTCATTTGGATGGAAGTACAGATCTTATTGCGTCAACTTTGTGGGCTGAAATCTTGCCGGAGGACGGGTGTTTAACGCAACGCAATGTGAGCGACTTTCATCTTATTAAAGATGGGAAAAAGGAGCTATCTTGGAAGCGCTTCAACGCTGAACATCTAAAGTGTAGGGCTTTTATTCAAAACGCAGTCAGCGAAAGTAAAGCGGAGAAAATAATTGTTGCCACGCACCACGTTCCGTCATTCGCCTTGATGGCCCCGGAGTTTTTCGGCAGTCCAATAAATGGAGCATTTACTTCGGAGATGGGGAGCTTTATTGCTGCAAGTAGAATCAATTATTGGATTTATGGTCATTCACATAGAAATATAACTAAACAGATAGGTGATACACAATGTGTGTGTAACCAATTGGGGTACGTAAGAGCTTTCGAGCATACTAGTTTCAAAAGAGACGCCGTCGTAGAACTGTAAAAGAGTGCAATTCGCGATTCGCGAATCGAGAATTTTCGAGATATGTTCGTAGTTCGTACCTCGTACCTCGTAGTTTGTAGTTCGTACTTCGTAGTTTGTAGTTAACGCCTTTGCGTTGGGGGAATTTGGTGGTTTGGGCGGGGTTTTGTATCTTTGTAGTCTGATTGTCAATTGGCCCGGAGCGGGCGGGTTGGCGGAAGTTACCAATCACAGATTTACCATCATGGATTATCCCATAACGGATTTTTACCCATCACGGATTTACCAATCATAAATATGCTTGCAGCAACAGGAACAAGGTGGAACTTTTTGAGTGGCGGTCGGTTGATGCGCTTCGTGGCGTCGATGTTTGTCGTATTGTTAATTGCTGCCGCGTGTCCTCATCAGGCTTCGGCACAGATAGTAGCGCCCGACCCGGGCGAGGTGATAGACAGCGACTCGCTGCG
Organism: uncultured Bacteroides sp.; assembly: GCA_964572615.1. Classification (GTDB taxonomy): domain Bacteria; phylum Bacteroidota; class Bacteroidia; order Bacteroidales; family Muribaculaceae; genus CAG-873. The sequence continues at coordinate 9,362 of CAZNGJ010000011.1, read as the reverse complement.
TCGCGACTTCGACAAGCAGCCTTACTTCGGTCTGTATAAGGACAATTACTTCGTGTTCGGTCCGCCCATCGGGCAAAAACCGACCAAGGAGAATACCAATGTTAAATTTCAAATATCAATAGCTCAGAAGCTTACGCGATCGACGCTGCCGTTCGGCACCTACCTGTATCTGTTCTATACGCAGAAGGTGTTCTGGAACGTCCTGGAGAACTCGATGCCTATGACCGACCTCAACTTCAATCCGGGTGTGGGTCTGGCCAAGCCGCTGTTCGTACGCAATCGATTTATCGGCAAGGTGTTCTTTCTGGTGGAGCACGAGAGTAACGGTCGCGACGGCGATGCGTCGCGCTCGTGGAACAAAGTGTCGTTGGGCGGCAACATCATGATTGATCCCAACCTGATGGTGCACGGCAAGGTGTGGATACCGATTGTGGACGGCATGAACAACAAGGATATCCTGGACTACAGCGGTATATATCAGGTAGGTATGCAGTTTTTCAGCAACAACCGTCGTTTTACGGGCTCGGTGTTGCTCACCAAACGTCGCGGTTGGAACCTGAACTACAACACGACCGTCGAACTGGCCTACCGCGTATGGAAACGCGACAACCAATACCTGTTCATGCAGTACTATAACGGTTACGGCGAGGGGCTGCTGGAATACAACGTGTTCCATACCCAGTTGCGCATCGGTATCGTCATCAAACCTCGATTATTTTCGGATTTTTGATAAATATTATATTACACAAGGCAATAATTGATTGCGGGTTACGTTTTTAGTTATGGTCTTTTCTTATTTAGAGTAACCAATTCTATAGCAACCAATCGATTGATGAATCAATACATTACTTTCCTCAAAAACATCAAGAATACAATATTGCGTGGCGCAAGCAGCCGTGCACTGGCGGCAGTCGTGATGACTGTGACAGGGGCGCTGTGTGTCAATGCGTTCACGGCGTCCAAGTATGCCGAGCAGTCGGTGCTGTCGTCGGGCAAATGGGTCAAGGTATCCGTGCCTTCGACCGGCCTGTATGCCATCACCCCTGCCCAGCTGAAGCAGTGGGGCTTTACCGACGTGTCGCGCGTGCGTGTGTGCGGCTACGGCGGCAACCGTATTGCCGACCACCTGTCGTCGGCCAACTACATCGACGATGTGCCTGTGCTGCCCACGTTCCGCACCTCGGCCGGCAACATCGTGTTCTACGGCGTTGGTCCTGAGGCGTGGGCTACGTCGGTGACGGGTCGCTACACGCAGTCGTCGAACATCTACACTACCGAGGGTTACTATTTCGTGACCCAGGTGGAGCCTAACGACACGATCATTGTCGAACCGGAGCTCGAAACAGCCGGTCGCCCGGGTGCATCCAATCCTGCAACATCTTTCTGGATGCGTCTGCACCACGAGAAAGAGTTGGCGTCGCCCGGACAGGCCGGTCCGCACCTTGTCGGCGAGGACTTCCGTCTTACCAAGTCGCGCGAATTCAGCTTCGGCCTCCCCGACCGCATCGACAAGGATATGGTGGGTGTCTGGTTCGAAACCTCGTTTGTGGCCAAGACCTACGGCCAGTCGTCATCGCTGACGTTCACAGCAAATGGCGAGACTGTTCCCGCATTGAGCTCGGACAAGATTTCGGCTACCATCAGCGATATCCATTACCACGGCAGCGAAACCGTTACGCGCCACACCCTCAATATGTTGGAGGGCAACAAACTCAATCTGAAGATTACCCACGAGTCCCCTACAACCGTGCAGGGCGCGTGGCTCAACTATATCTCGGTAAACTATCAGCGCAAGCTGCAGCTCGATGCCAACGGTCAGTTGATGTTCTGGACCAACACCAGCGGTCAGTCGCTGGGCAACGTGAAGAGCGGTGTCCGGTTGCTCGACGTCACCACGCCACAGCGCATCTATCAGGTGGATGCCGGCGATGTTACCGCCGACTCGCGCCTGGAGTGGACCGGCAGCTTTACCGGCTGGCGCACGTACGTGGCATTCAACGACGATGCCCGACTGCCTTCGCCTTCCTACGTCGGCACGGTTGCTCCTCAGGACCTGCACGGACTGGCCACCGAGTCGGTGCCCGACATGGTCATCGTATGCCATCCGTCGATGGTGGCACAGGCGCGCCGTATCGCAGCCTTGCACCGCGAGGACCCCGTCGAACCTCTGGAGGTTCAGGTGGTCGAAATGGAGAAGATTTACAACGAGTTCGCTTCGGGCATGGCCGATGTCAGCGCCCTGCGCAAGTACTTCAAGATGCTATGGGACAAAGGCGTAGCCGATGCCCCCGAAGGCTATACGTCGAAGTTCCGCTACGCCATCCTGATGGGTCGCGCAACCTACGACAACCGCTTGCTGACCGACGAAGTCAAGGCATTCATGCCCTTCAGCATCCCCTGGTGGATGGGTGGCACCATGCGCCAGAGTCTCAACGACACCGACGGATATGGCACTGACGACTTCATGGCCCTCTTGAAGGATAATTCAGGCTCGGACAAGGGTCTGGACGACCTGTGCATCGCCATTGGCCGCATCCCCGTGCGCACCGTCGAGGAAGCAACCTCGTATATCGACAAGCTCGAGCAATATATGAAGTCGTCCAAGAAGACCGGATGGAAAAACTCGGTGATGTTCCTTGCCGACGACGGTGACAACGGCCGACACATGGACCAGACGGAGAGTCTGATCAAGAACATGAATAAGATTGCCGATAACCCGCTGTTCGCCAACAAGGTATATCTCGACGCCTATCTCCGCGAAGGCGGTACGTATCCCGATGCGCGCAGCGCCATGTTCCGTCTTCTCTCGGAGGGCGTGGTGTGGTGGAGCTATATCGGCCACGCCAACGACCACTCGCTGACGCACAACAACCAGCTGACTTACAACGATCTGAACAGCTTGTTCTATAAGAATGTGCCGGTGTTCTACGGTGCTACCTGCGACTTCCTGCGCTGGGACCAGAACTCGCTGTCGGGCGGCGAGATCATGTTCTACGAACGTTACGGCGGTGCCATCAGCATCATCAGTGCCACCCGCCCCGTGTATATATACGAGAACGGCTTGCTGAGTAACGCTGTAGGTCGCCATTTGGGCGCGCGCGATGCGTCGGGACACCTGCTTACCGTGGGCGAAATCTACCGTCGGTCGAAGAATAACATCCTGACAGACAACGGCTCGCATCTCAGCAACCCCAACCGTCTGCGCTATGTGCTGATGGGCGACCCCGCCATGCGACTGGCCACACCGTCGGATGTAATCGACATTACCGAAATCGACGGTAAGAGTCTCGAAGACTTTGATGATAATCCCGTAGAGCTCAACGCGTTGCAGACGGCAGTCATAAAAGGTGTCATCCGTAACTCGGACGGCGAGGTGCGCAGCGATTTCGACGGTGTTGTCACCGTGACGCTGTACGACGCCGAGTTCTCGACCACCACCCACGGCTATCCCGATGCCGATACCGAAGGTCGAGTGCTCACCTTCGAGCAGCAGGGCGACCGCCTGACGGCCGCTTCGGCGCAGGTGAAGAACGGCGAGTTCGAGGTGCGACTGTCCGTACCCATGGACATTGCAGACAACTATCGTCCCGCCGCCATCACCACCTACGCTTACGCTACCAACTCGAACGACGAAGCCTCCGGCAAGACCGGCCAGCTGTATGTATATGGCTTCAGCGACACGGCCGATGCCGACACCACAGCTCCCGTCATCGAGAGCATGTACCTCAACCACGAGACGTTCAGCGACGGCGGCATCACCGATGCTTCGCCGATGCTGATAGCCCGTGTGAGCGACGACGTGGCCATCAACCTGTCGACAGCCGGTGTCGGTCACTCGATGACGGTGCAACTGGACGGCAACGACACATATAATAATGTGGCAATGTACTATACGCCTCTGGCCGACGGAACCTCGGGTGGCGTAATCAACTATCCGATGAGCGACCTGATGCCCGGCGAGCACACCCTGCGCCTGCGCGTGTGGGATACGTCGGCCAACTCGGCCAGCGCCACCATCAACTTTGTGGTCGGCGAGCGCGTGGCCCCCGTAATCTACGATATTTACACCGATGCCAGCCCGGCTCACGACAAAGCCAACTTCTATATCTCGCACGACCGACCCGATCAGATGGCTACCGTTACCGTTCAGGTGTACAACCTGTTGGGTCATCCGCTGTGGAGCCGCACTGTGACCGGTGTCAGCGACATGTTCACGAGTACTCCCGTCACCTGGGATCTCACCGACACTTCGGGTCGCCGAGTACCACGTGGCATCTACCTGTACCGTGCGTCGATAACCGTCGACGGCGAGACCTTCGACACCGGCAGTCGCCGCCTGGCCGTAGCTGCACCCTGATAACCCACTTTTTGAACCACGATGCCTGAGAAAAAACACGACATAACCTCCCGCCGTGCAGTCCCGGCCCCGACTCCCGCCGAGTTGCCCGAAGCTGCCAAGGCCCAGTTGCCCGAACCCACGCTGCGTCGTCTGCCGTGGTACCTGGCCTACGTCAGCACACTGCGCAAACAGAGGGTAGATTATGTGTCGTCGACGCGAATCTCGGCCCATGTGGGTGTCGATTCGAGTCAGATAGCCAAGGACCTGTCGTTCCTTAACATCAAGGGCAAGACGCGCATTGGCTACGAAGTGGCGGCCCTCGAGACGGCGCTGCGTCACTTCCTCGGATTTGCCGAGCTGCACAACGCCGTTATTGTGGGTACCGGTTCGCTCGGGTCGGCGTTGATGCGCGACCGCGGTCTGCATCGTTACGGGCTCAACATCGTGGCCGGCTTCGACTCCGACCCTGATATTGTCGGTACGGAGAGCTACGGTGTCCGCGTGTACCACATAGACCGCATGGCAGCCGTTTGCCGCGATCTCGACGTCAATATAGCCGCCATTACCGTTCCCGTCGGAGCGGCGCAGGAGGTGGCCGACATCTGCATAGGCGCCGGCATCCACGCCATCTGGAACTTTACGCCGTGGCGCATCCAGGTGCCCGACGGCATCGTGGTCCAGAATACGTCGATCTACTCTCACCTGGCGCTGATATACAACCGGCTGGCCAATGCTCGCGAGGCTCGTGCCGACCACCAGATGGATGACTGAGCGTTATGAAGGCTTTGATATACTTCCCCGACCGCAAGGGGCGCGAGCGCACGGCCCTGATATGTGACTCGGCAGTGACACGCGCCAAGGACCCGTTCTTTGTGCCCGACGACCGCCGGTGGACCGGCATCGTCCTGCGGGGTGTACGCATCGACCGTCTCGGCAAGGGTGTGGCGCCCGAATTTGCCGACCGATACTACAGCGAGTGCCTCACTGCCGTCCACCCCGAGGCGACGGACGATGCCGAAGGCGGTGCCGAGCGCTGGGGCCGCGACGGCGCTCTCGTTATAAGCGAAGCAATTATCTCCGACAACCTCGACCCGACATTCCGGGACACGATAAACAGCCTGGTGGCACGGTTCAGCGACTCCATCATGCTTAAAACCGGCGACCTTGTCCTCGTCGCGTCTCCCGATGCGCAGTTCGACATTGAGGCCCGATCGTACAACATAGAAATACCCGAGGCTTGCGGATGCCCCGGTTTCCGACTTAAAATCCGCTGAAAACAAGTAATTCTGTCTCCCCGACAATTCAATTATATATGATGAAACCAATACTTCACAGAGCAATATCTACCGTCGCCAAGACCGTCATGACCGTTTCGGGCCTGGTGTTGTGCCTGGCCGTGTCGTCTTTCGACGCGTCGGCCCTGACGTCATCCTACTATGCCAACTCGTCGAAGCTGAGCAAGGGCAAGTGGGTGAAAATCAAGGCAAACGAACGCGGTATTCACGAGATATCGTACGCCGATTTGCGTGCATGGGGTTTTGCCGACCCCTCGAAGGTCAATGTCTACGGTTATGGAGCAACCCTGCTGAGTGCCGACGTGTTTTCGTCGTCACATCCCGACGATATCCATGTCACCTACGCCAATCACGAAGGCGACAAGCTTTACTTCTACTCGACGGGTGACGTATCGGCTTCATTGTCAAGCGAAACATCGGTCGACGTTGCCCGCAACTACTACAGCACCGATGTATTTTATCTGCTCAGTGACAGCTATCCCGACGATGCCGCCACCGAGACGGTGCGTTACACGCCCGGTCAGGAAGCTCTCGATGCGCACTATTCGCTGACTTACGTCAAGGAGGAGCTGCAAAATCCTACAGGTGTTGGCGGATATTTCCTTGGCCGTGACATTCCCGCCGGCGGCAGTGTGGAGTTGCCCTTCGAATTCAAGAATATGGGTTCGGGCAACACCAATATGGCCACCACAACGTTCCGTGTCAGCTATGGCGCGCTCAACAACTATACCACGACGGTGCCCGTGGCGCTGCCCGCGGCCATCCCCAACAGTCAGGTGACCGGTGTGGCCAATCCCGCCAACTACGCCTTCGAGCAGTACATGAAGTATAAGCTCGGTTATACCACCCTGACCATCGACGGCATTGTGCCCGACGGTGTACATACTTTCGAAGCCCGTCACCCCAACGGCAGTCAGCGCTTCCTGGCCATCGACGACGCATGGCTGATATATCCCCGTCTCAACAAGATGGGCGACGACAGCCGGATGGAGATGTTCTTCACCACGGCCGGCCGCTACGTCAATTTCAGCCTTGAGTGCGGCCCCGGTACTCGTGTTATCAACATCACGTCGCCGGACGAGGTGTTCGACCACGAGTTGTATTACAACGCCGAAACCGGAAAGGCCACCGGCACGTTCGACCGCACATACGGCAGCTCGACACGCCCCGCGTGCCGTCTGTTGGCATACGATGTCAACCGCGAGCAGATGCCCGTCGAGTACGTCGGTGTCGTGGACAATCAGAACCTCCACGCCATGCAGACCCCCGACATGGTCATCATCACCCTGCCGGAACTGCTGCCCGCTGCCGAACAGCTTGCCGAAGCGCACCGCGTCCACGACAAAATGGATGTCGTGGTAGTAGAGCACTCCAAGATATTCAACGAGTACTCGTCGGCAACCCCCGACGCGATGGGTTACCGTCGATTCATCAAGATGCTTTACGACCGCAACCGCGACAAACTGAAATATGTGCTCATGTACGGCCCTTCGCTGTGGGACAACCGCGGTGTGGTGACCGAGAAGAAAGATCGTCTGTTGGTCTACGAGACTGTCGACCCGACAATGTCGGCCAACGAGACTAAGGCTTTCGGCACCGACTGCTACTTCGGAATGCTCGAAGATAATTATAACCCGTCGAAAATTCTGTCGACGCGCCAGTCGATAGCCGTAGGCCGTATCCCGGTGACGGACGTTGCCTTGGGTTATGCCGTCAACCGCAAGATTATCAAGTATATCGAGACTCTGCCCTCGGCAACCATCTATAATACCGCTCTGGTGATGAGCGACCGTGGCGACACCAACGTACACCTCAATCAGGCTGAGGCTCTGATGGATACGCTGCAGGGTCGTCACAGCGCCGTGTCGGTTATCAAGGCGCATTATATGGTCTACCCGCAGACCGGTGGCAAAGCCGAGGTGCTTCGCAATGTGGCCACCAACGCCCTCAATCGTGGCGTCGGTCTGTTCACCTATGTCGGCCACGGCAACGAGGACGGCTTCGGTTCGGTCAACTTCTGGAGCCGCTCGGTTGTCCAGTCGACCTCTTACAACCATGCTCCGTTAGGCGTCCTGGCCACTTGCACGTCGTTCGGCTTCGACCGAGGCAAGGACAATGTCGGCGAGGCTCTCCTTCACAAGGAGGACGGCGGTCTGATCGGCATGATTGGTGCCGGACGCACCGTCTACGGCTCGTACAACCAGGTGTTGGCCATGAGTGCCGTCAAGGCCTACGCCAATGCTGTGCCGGGCACCACCATGGGTGATATCTGGCTCGAAGCACGCAACAGCCTGATCGGCACCAGCGGCTATGGCTCGGAGAGTCAGGCCAACACCATGTGCTTTAACCTTGCCGGCGACCCTGCACTGCGCGTGCCCGCTCCCGGATACCGCGTCGAGGTTACGGCCGTCAACGGTACGGCAGCTGACAAGCTCACCACCTCCGTCAGTGTCAATCCGCTCTCGCAGGTATCTATCGAGGGTCGCGTGGTCGATCTCGACGGCAAGCCTGTCGACAACTTCAATGGCCGTCTCATCCTCGAAATGTACGACTCGCCTTTCGATGTCGAAACCATAGTGACCCGTAACGACGAGTTGCTCGATACCATCACGCTCGACCAGGATCTGCTGGTTACCAAGGTTGTTGAACTCAAAAACGGTAAATTCAAGGCCGATTTTGTCGCTCCCGTGCCTGTCCACGAAGACGGCATAAACCGCATCACCTTCCATGCCGACGCATCGGACGGTCGTCGCGGTGCCGGTGTCCTCAAGCTATTCAGTGTAGTGGCACCGACCAACGGAGTCGCACAAGCCGGAGGGTCGGCTCCCGCCATCGACGCTCTGACTGTAGCCTCGGCCGATCCTGCCGCCTCCGAAGTGCGCATCAAGGCCGAAGGAACTGTGGGCGCAGTCGGACTTAACACCTCGTCAGGTATCGGCGCGGGCAGTACTCTTGTTGTCGACGGTAGCCGCCGCATCGCCGGTGTCAAGGAGTCGATTGTAGTCGACGAGAATAACAACTGGAGTCTGTCGATTGCCGTCGGCGACCTCGAGCAGGGCAACCATACAGCTACGCTCACCGTAGCCGACAACGCCGGCCGACGCACGTCGCAGTCAGTTACTTTCACTCTGACCTCGTCTCACCCCGTAGCTCTGACAGCCGATGCCACCTCGGTACGCGATCGTGTTACATTCGATGTCGATCACACCTTAGGCGATATCACCGCCAGCCGTCTTGTCATTGAGGACCGCAGCGGCAAGGAGGTCATCAGCCGTACCAATGTCAGCTTCCCCTGCACCGTCGATATGACCGAGTCCAACCTCCCCGACGGCCACTACACCGCCTACGTCCAGCTCGCATCCTCCACAGCCAACGGCTCCTCCCCCCGCCTCACCCTTACCCTACTGAAAAAGTAATTAACTACGAGCTACGAACTACGAACTACGAGCTACAAGGTACGAACTACGAGCTACGAACGACGGGTTCACCAACCACCCCAAAGGGGAGGCTTAAAGCTATGGCCACCGCCTTTCTATGTGGAGAGTCGGTGAGGGACCAGGCGTCCTGGAGATGTCTTTGAATAGGTTACACACCCTCCAGTCTCATGTTTCCACATACACTGAAGGGTGATTGGTATGAAAAATTGTTTTATAGGCGATTGAAGATGCCGGAGTCTTTGTCGGTGTTGGTAATCTTCTGTTTAGGGGATTTAGAGGGTTTGCCGAATG
>CAZNGJ010000010.1:0-36075 GCA_964572615.1 uncultured Bacteroides sp. | reverse complement strand
ACGATGCCGCCGGCGAGGCGTTCGACAAGTGCGCCAAGGTGATGGGACTCCCCTACCCCGGCGGACCGCACATCGACCGGCTCGCAGCCGAGGGCAATCCCAAAGCATTCCGTTTTGCCAAGCCGCACATCCCCGAGCTGAACTACAGCTTCAGCGGGCTGAAAACGTCGTTTCTGTACACGCTGCGTGACAATCTGAAGACCAACCCGGACTTCATCGAGCAAAACCGTGCCGACCTGGCAGCATCGTTACAGGCTACCATCATCGACATCCTCATTGACAAACTCGCCAAGGCCGTCGACCAAACCGGTATACGCACCGTTGCTATCGGTGGAGGTGTTTCGGCCAACTCGGGTGTGCGCGCGGCCATCGAGGCTTTCTGCGCCGAGCGCGAACTTACGGCCTTCATACCCAAGCGAGCCTTCACGACCGACAACGCCGCCATGGTCGCCATCGCCGGCTATTTCAAGTACCTCAAGGGCGACTTCTGCCGATATGACGAAGTGCCGTTTGCACGTGTAACTATATGATAAATACAGCAATAGTAATCATCGGCGACGAAATCCTGTTGGGTCGCGTCACCGACACAAACTCGGGCGCCATTGCCCGCGCTATGGACCGCGCCGGCAGCCGCGTAGTCTCCATAGCCACCGTAGGCGATGATGCCACGGCAATCCGCAATGCCGTCGAGGCCGCCCTCGACTCGGCCGATGTGGTGTTCACAACAGGTGGCCTCGGCCCAACCAAAGACGACATCACCAAACGTGTACTGACCGACATTTTTGGTGGCGAAACCGTCCGCAATCACGAAGTAACCAAGAACATCGAGCGTATTTTCGCCGGTAAAGGTCTAAAACTAAACCCTTTGACACTCGATCAAGCGCTCGTGCCGTCGTCGGCCACGATAATCCAAAACGTGCTCGGCACAGCCCCCATAATGGTGTTCAACAAGGACGGCAAGACGCTGGTGAGCATGCCCGGCGTGCCATTTGAGACGGAAGGTATGCTGCCTGAGGTGGTGCGTCACATCATTGCCATCCTCCGCCCCGGCACGGGGTTGCGACACTCGACAATTGTCCTGACCGGCATCTCGGAGAGTGCGTTGGCAGCCCGACTCGATGCGTTCGAGCAAACCCTCTCCGAGGACTATAAGTTGGCATACCTGCCTGACAGTCCGGTGATTCGCCTGCGTCTCGACGGTCCCGAAGCGGACACCCGATACGACGAGTTCGCAGACTCACTAAAGAACATCCTGCTTGGCATACCTGAACTGACTGTGCTCGGATACGGCGAAAAGACAATAGGCGAACTCGTAGTAGAGCGCCTGAAAGAGAAGGGGTTGACAATGTCGACAGCCGAGAGTTGCACCGGCGGCAACATTGCCCACCTCATCACGGCCATTCCGGGTGCATCCGACATATTCGCGGGTGGCGTAGTCAGCTACGCTAACTCGGCCAAAATCAACGTGTTGGGAGTAGGGTCTGAGACGCTCGCCACTAACGGTGCGGTAAGTCGCCCCGTGGTACTGCAGATGGTTGACGGTGCATGTCGCGCTCTTTCGACCGACTGCGCAGTGGCCACCTCGGGCATCGCAGGTCCGGGTGGAGGTACACCCGACAAGCCGGTCGGCACAGTTTGGATTGCCATAAAGACCCCTGCCGGCTCGGAAGCCACTTGTTACCGCTTTCCCGGCAACCGTGACCGCGTCATTGCCCGCGCCTCAGCCACTGGCCTCATAAACCTCCTGAAAGCCCTCGCTTGAGGGAGCCGTCGCGCCATGTGTAGACGTCGAGGCCATTGGTGATGATAATTGTGGGCGCCTTGAGGACCAAGTTGTAACGCAACGCCTGGTCGAGGACAGCGGGCGTCAACGCTATCGAGGGTGCCTTGTACTCAACGACCGTCAGGGGTTGCAACACATTGTCATACAGCACTGTATCCACACGTCGGGTCATATCGTTGAGCACAATCTTGACCTCGTTGGCCATGCGGAGTGGCGGCAAGTCCATCTGCGTCACCATGAATCCGACAAAATGCTGGCGAACCCACTCCTCGGGGGTCAGTGCCACCCAACGGTTGCGCAGCGGGTCGAACACGTCGTACACCTTGGTGGTATCTCCCGCACGCAACCGCAGCCAGCCCGGGCGGGGCAACAGCAACTTGCCGCAAATGCTCTCGGCATGCTCGTACATGGTATCCTGACGGAACTTTTCGTCACCGTCGGGAAGCATGTCGGCGAGATTTTGGAGGATGAACGAATTCATAGTGTTGCGGGGGTGTGATTTTTTTTGTAAATTTACAAAGTTTTTCCGATTTACACAAAATGGCAGCCCAAACTATCACCTTCGAACCGCTACGAACGGCCATCAAGAACCGCAAACTGAGCCCCGTCTACATACTGCATGGCGAGGAGGGCTACTTTATCGACGCCCTGTTGCGCGACTTCGAAAACGTGCTCTCCGACGACGAGAAAGAGTTCAACCTCAGCATGGTTTACGCACCGCGCGTCGACTTGAGCACCGTACCCGCGATGTGTCGCCGCGTCCCGATGATGGCCGATTTCCAGATAGTTATAGTCAAGGAGGCGCAGGCAGTGAGCCGTGCCACCGACCTGAACGTGCTGGCCAAGTATGTCGCCAACCCGTCGCCCGACACGGTGCTTGTCATAGCGTCGCGGGGCGCTGCCCTCAAAGGCGATCTGCTCAAGGAGGCCAAGAAAAGCGATAAGGTGGTCATATTCGAGAGCAAGAAGATTTACGACAACCAATTGCCGGGGTACATCAGTTCGTACATCAACTCGCGCGGGCTCAATATCCACCCCAAGGGGCTCGAGATGTTGGGCGAGTACGTCGGCGCCGACCTGAGCCGCCTGTACAACGAGATAGACAAGCTTATCGAGATACTCGGCCCGGGGGCGATGGTGACACCCGAGGCAATCGAGAAGCATGTCGGCATGTCGCGCTCATTCAACGCCTTCGAGTTGGTCGACGCACTGGCTGCAAAGGATGCCAAGCGCGCGTTCCGCATCATCGGTTACTTCCGCGACAACCCCAAGGCCGTGCCTCTGGTCATGGCCACGGCTGCGCTGTACAACTACTTCAGCGACCTGCTGCTCACCTACTTCGCAAAGGACAAGAGCGACCGCGCGCTTATGGCTGCCCTCGGCATCAAGTGGGACAAGGCATTCCGTCGCTATGCTGTTGGTCGTCAACGATATAACGCCTTCCAGGTCATCGAGGTGATACGCGCCATCCGCGCTTTCGACCGCCACAGCAAGGGCCTCGACTCGCGTCGCAACGAACACGACCTGTTCCACGAACTGATTTACCGGATCCTGACAGCGCCGGGCAATCTGTTTCCCACTTTTTGACAATTTCCGACTCTTGTTTGTTGTATTCATAACGAATAACCTAACAGACACTTACAATGATTATAGCTTCACAGAAACGCAAAGAGAATATTGCAGAATACCTGCTTTATATGTGGCAGATAGAGGACATCATCCGTGCCAACGACCTTGACATCGAGAAGATTACGCACAACGTCATCGACCGCTATCAACTGACGCCCGAACAGCGCACACAGATGATCGAGTGGTACGAGTCGCTGATCGACATGATGCGCCGCGAGGATGTTGTCAAGTCGGGCCACCTGCAAATCAACAAGAACGTCCTGGCCGACCTCGTCAGGCTGCATCAGGCGCTGCTCAAAGACCCGCGTTTTGCCGACTACAGCGCCGAGTTTTACCGCACGCTTCCTTACATCGTCGAACTTCGCTCGAAAGCCGGCGACGCCAAGGCCGGCGAGATCGAGACTTGCTTCAACGCCCTCTACGGCATGCTCATGCTACGCCTGCAGAGCAAGGAGATAACCCCCGACACGCAGAACGCCATCAAGCAGATTTCGCGCTTTATCGCCTTGTTAGCCAAGGATTTTCACCTTGACGAGGAAGACAAGCTGTTCAACAACAACGACGACAAGGACGGTAAAGCTGAGGCCACCGAGTGACGATGGATACACAATTCAAATCCGAATTGCTCGACAACGCCGTCAACGAGCTGTCGCGCCTGCCCGGCATTGGCCGGAAGACGGCGCTGCGACTCGCCCTGCACCTGTTGCGTTGCGAGATCGAGACTTCGGATGCGCTCGGCAACGCCATCATCGACATGCGCCACGGCATACGCTATTGCAGCGTTTGCCACAACATCAGCGAGACCGACACCTGCCCTATCTGTGCCAACCCCGCGCGCGACGCATCGACTGTTTGCGTCGTCGAGACCGTGCGCGACGTGATAAGTTTCGAGAACACAGGTCGTTACCGAGGGCTATACCATGTGCTCGGCGGGGTAATCTCGCCCATCGACGGCATCGGTCCCGACAAACTCGAGATTGACTCGTTGGTCGAGCGTGTGCGTGGCGGTGACGTCAAGGAGGTCATCCTTGCGTTAGGTGCGACCATGGAGGGCGACACAACGAACTTCTACATCTACCGCCGCCTGCTCCCGGTCATATCTAACGGCGTGAAGGTCACCCAGATAGCCCGTGGGGTCTCGGTAGGCAACGAGATTGAATACACCGACGAAATAACTCTGGGTCGCTCGCTCGAAGGGCGTACCCCTTTCAACACAACTATCTGATGGCCACTGACAAAGTTTTACCCGACGTTACCCTTCGTGCCCCCGAGCCTGACGACATCAACATTATTTATATATGGGAGAACGAGTCGGACGAGGCGCACTCGTCGCTGCGCACCGGTCCGATCTCGCGCCACAGCATCGCGCAATATATCGAAGCTTACGACGGCGAGATTTACACACTTGGCAGTCTGCGCTTTATGATAGATGTAGAGGGCGAGACAGTAGGCACGGTTGACGTCTTCGACTACGACCATCGGGGTCGGCATGCCTTTGTGGGCATCAACATCGCACGCAACAGGCGTCGTCAAGGGTTCGCGTTAGCCGCACTCAACCGTGTCGCCGAATTGATGGCCCGCAAGGTCGGCATGCACTCGCTGGCCGCCCTCGTGGCGGTGGACAATGCCCCGTCGCGCGCGCTCTTCGAGGCTGCCGGCTACAAGACTGTGGGCCGACTCAACAGCTGGCTCACCGACGGGCAGCGACGCATCGACGCCCTCATTTACCAGCGCATGCTCTAAGAGCTTGTTTTACTTTTCTTGTCAACCCAGCTCTAAACTATCGAGCGCTCGAAACGTTAACATTAGTATAAGATAATTTTAACGTTTCATCTGATATGATCCTACTTTCCGTAATACCCACACACGCTGTTGCCTCGTGGTTGCTGTCTACCATCGACGGCCTGCTCAATCATCTCGGGTTGGGCAAGGACAAGCTTACCGAGGAAATTATATACATTATTATAATAAGCGCAATTTCGATTGGTATTGGTATCGGTATAAAAAAACTTGTGCTCTTCCTCGTGCAAAAAGCCGTGGCGCTGAAGCACACCGAGCTTGGCACTCAGCTGCTGAAGGACCGGGTGCTCACCAAATGCGCGCACATCATCACCCCGCTGGTGTTCATGGCCATGATACCGTTTGCGTTCAGCAGCGAATCCGGCACTCCGGACTGGATTCTGAAATTTGTCGGAATCTACACACTGATAGTTTTTGCCATAGGCGTGTCGGCGATATTCCGCTTTATCTTTGACCGATACAACGAGCGCGAAAACCGCCGCAACCTCCCACTGAAAGGCATCCTCAATGTTTCCATCGGCATCGTGTGGATCATTATCCTTATCATCGCGGTGTCTATCCTGGTGGGCAAATCGCCGGGAGCACTACTGGCCGGTCTCGGTGCCTTCGCCGCAGCATTGATGCTGATATTCAAGGACAGCATCCTCGGATTTGTGGCCGGCATTCAGATGAGCGACAACGATATGCTTCACGTCGGTGACTGGATCGTCATTCCCGGTACTCCCGCCAACGGTATCGTCCTTGATGTGTCGCTATCGACTGTCAAGGTGCAGAACTTCGACCTTACCACGGTTATGGTACCGCCATACACACTTGTTTCGACGTCGTTCCAGAACTACCACAGCATGTACCAAGTTGGAGCACGTCGCATCGAGAACTCGCTGATCATCGATATACCCTCCGTCTGCCCCGCCACCGACGAGATGCTCGACACCATCAGCAAGAAATACCCCATCATGTCGCATTACATCGCTAACCTGCGCAAGAACAACGAGTTGGCTGTCAGCAATCCCGGTCAGCGCGCCATGAACGGCACCATCGAGACCAACCTCGGTATATTCCGTGCTTACATCGGCCTCTACCTCAACCAACACCCCAAGATTGCCAAGGACCAACGTATTATGGTACGCTTGCAGCAGGCCACCAACTCGGGTGTACCCCTCCAGATATGGTGTTTCACCGCCACTACCGACTGGGACGAATACGAGGGCATCCAGAGCGAAGTTATGGAGCATCTCGCTGCCGTCATCAACGATTTCGGCGGTCTGGCCATCTACTCGTCTTCGTCGCTGACCATCGAACAGGCACCCGGCGACCATGACGCGCCGACCGGTCCTACACCCCCGGCTAAGGCTGCCACACCAACACCTGCAGTTTCCAAATAAACTATAAAAAAGCCCGTCCGACCACTAAAAATGCGTCGCACGGGCTTTTTTTCCGAAAAAATTTATTATCTTTGTGCGGTTAAATGGTCACGGAACCCTCCCCAAGGCAGGGCTTCGAGGCCTTAACACCATGATATAACGACATTTACACAATATTTTATACGAAAAAATATAAACCAAACATCAAAATAAACCAATGGCAGTTTTAGAAAAAATCCGCAAGCGCTCCGTGCTCCTTTTCATCATCATCATCGGTGCACTGCTTGCCTTTATTCTCGGCGACTTCCTTAACTCGGGTCGCTCTCTCTTTGGTCCCGGCGACACAGTTGCCAAAGTTGGCGGCGCTAAGGTATCGCAGATGGACCTTAACAAAAAAAGCGAACAACTTGAGAACAGCCTCAAACAGGCTCGAGCAGCCGGTCAGGACGTACCCGCCGAATATGCCGACGCCGATTACCGTTACGGTCAGGCCGTCGAGTCCGCTCTCTACGAAAAACTCATGCAGCAGGAGTGCAACCGCCTCGGCATCGAAGTTACCGACGAGTTCATCTCCAAGTTTGTTGCCAACCCCCAGTCTGCCGGCTATGTATGGCAGACCCTTATGGGCGAACTCGGTGGTAATGCACAGGAAACCATGATGTACCTGCAGCAGAACGGTATCGTTGACCCCACTACCTACCTCGACGCTATCAAGAATCCCGCACGCTATCGTCTTGACGGCCAGATCACCGGCGCACTCCAGCAGGCATGGAAGAACATGGAAAACAGCCTGGCTCAGAACGTTGAGTTCTCGCTCTACAACCAGATGCTCAGCGCCATGATGCAGCCCAACAAGGCTGACGCCAAGGCTTACTTCGAAAACCAGAACAACCTCGCCGCAGTCAAGGCTGCCAGCGTGCCCCTGTCGACCGTTAAGGACAGCGAAATCACCCTTGAAGACGCTGACTATCAGGCCGCCTACGACAAGAACAAAGAAGCCTTCCGTCTGCTCGACGAAAGCCGCGAAGTTGCCTTTATCGTAGTGCCCGTCGAAGCATCCGACGACGACTACGCCAAGGCTGAGAAGGAAGCTGCCGCTCTCCGCGCCGAGCTCTCGCTCGCCGAAGGCATCGAACCCGTCCTCGACCACAAGGGCTTCAATCAGCAGACCCTCACCCTCACCGACGCCGACCTGCAGCGTAACCTCGCTTACGCCTCGCTCCGCATGGACAGCACCGGCGTATCGAAAGGCTCGGTTCACGAACTCTTCGCTCCCCGTGGCACTAAGTCGATCGCCAAGATTCTCGACGTAACCTCGGGTATCGACCGCGTCGTGTTCGACTTCTTCCCCCTCGAGACCGCCGCTCAGGCCGACAGCTTGTTTGTCAATAAGTCGTTCGAGGCCGTTGACTCGGTTATCTCGACCATGTCGGGCGGTCAGCTTGCCGACCTCACCACCAGCCTCATCAACCCCTCGGCCGATCTGGCAGGTCTGCTCTCGAACAAAGCCATCAAGGACGCTCTTATCAATGCTCCCGTAAAGGAATACTACGCTATCAACGACTCGCTCAACGGTCAGCCCTTCAACGCAGTAGTACTCGTTAAGGAACGCGATGCCGCTGTTCCCGCCTACCAGATTGCTGTGATGAACTACGAGGTTTATCCCTCGGAAAAGACCCGTCAGGATCTTGCCCAGGCTCTGCACAACTACGTAGCCAACCATCCCACTGCCGAGAAGTTCGTCAACGATACCACCGGCACTTACAACGTCATGTACAGCATGATCAGCCCCAACAGCTACACCATCGCCAATCCCTCGGTAACCCCCGGCACGCGCACCATCGTGAAGTGGGCCATGAACGCCAAGGAAGGCGCTGTGTCGCCCGTATTCCAGAAGCAGAAGACTATCTACGGCCGCAACGGTCAGCCCGACGAAACTCAGGACTACCTGATTGCCGTAGCCGTGATGGACGTTTACGACGACTATGTACCCGCCAGCAGCAACCTCGTTAAGGAAAGCCTCAAGAGCCGTGCTATGGCCGACAAGAAAGCCAAAACACTTGTTGACAAGTACAACGGTAAGGGTAAAAACGTAGCCGAGTACGCAAAGGCAATGGGCGTTACTCCTCAGGACATGAACGTAGCCTTCGGCGCCGGCACCATCGGCGGTCAGGCACAGGGCGCTCTCGCAGCCGCCAAGAAGGGCGCTGTCGTAGGTCCCGTTCAGGGCAACAACGCCGTCTATGTCTTCCAGGTTGAAGAAGTCACCACCCCCGACTTCAACGCCGCCGACCTCAAGACTCGTCTGCGCGAAGCTGCTCCCTCGTTCCGTACTCCCCAGGCCGGACTGCAGATGCTGATCGGCAACCGCAAGGTGACCAACAACACCCTGCACTTCACTGTTGACGAAACCGGCGAATAATCCCCGCATTATTTACCGACATCCATAAGCAGACGCATCGCGCTTCGGCACGGTGCGTTTGTCATTTATCAACCTTTTGCGACTGCGACTGTTCTTATTATAAAACCTTCTATTATGGACTTACAAGAACTCATCACCGACAATGTTGCATATCGCAACATCATAGAACGCACAAGCATTCGCAAATTCACTGACCAAGCCGTTACCGACGAGCAACTCGAGGCTATTCTCCACGCTGCCATGTCGGCTCCGACAGGCGTAAACCGTCAACCGTGGGAATTTGTAGTGGTGCGCACTCCCGAACTGCTCCAACAGCTCGCCAAGGCCCTTCCATACGCCGCCTCGGTAGCCAAAGCACCGGCAGCCATCTTGGTGTGCGGCAACCGTCAGCGGTTCCTCGATGGTGACGACGCCACGCTTTGGGTACAGGACGTATCGGCAGCGTCTGAAAATATCCTTCTCGCCGCACACGCCTTGGGACTCGGAGCCGTGTGGACATGCGTCTACCCCCACCCCGATCGCGAAGCCGCCGTTCGCGATGTTCTCCCCCTCGCAGCCGACCTCGTACCCTTCAGTCTCATCCCCGTCGGCTACCCCGCGACCACCCACGCCCCCATCAACAAATGGCACCCCGACCGCATCCACACCCTGTAAAACAACCGAGATCCACCTAAGTTCCACCTTTTGGAATTACGCAGAATTGTTGTTTGACAATTTTGTGGATTGAAAAAAACGTGTTACCTTTGCAAAAATTATCTCTTAATACAAATTTATATGACGCGAAACATCAATATTAAACACCCCTCTCCAAAGATGATTCAAGTCTTTGATGCCTTGAGAGAGAAAAAACAAATGCAGATCGAAAAATTATCCAAAAAGAATGAGTGCATTTTTACTATAAAAGTATAATATGGACATTTCTTTTGATATACTTAATTCGAAGGGCGATCAAGTCAGGGTCGCCCTTTCGTATTACGATACCGCAAGTTTACAAGCCATCACTGATGATCCCCTCACACTTACTCTGATTTTTTATGATGTGGCATTGTTGCGTATCTCCGGCGGAGGCAATGTGGGTGTCAAAATGCTTAATGCTGTCTGCGAAGTTCTATATAAATTCTTGAAAGAGAATGAAAGAGCAGTATTATGTTTTTATTGCGACGACCTCACTGATGTGTACCGTCATGACAACACCATCCCCCCGCAAGAATATCGAAGCCGACTTTTTTCAAAAATGTTCGATAAATACACCTACGATAATAACATAAATGATGTAATTAATTATCGTGTCCATATTCAGGATGGCTTAACTCCTCGATTTGCCCACTTCATTACACCGAAAGAATATTTACCGGCCGTAAAGAGACTTGAAGATAAAATAATGGAAAAATAAGCCACCTAATGGCATCTGACATAAATAACTTACCGGGTAGTAGAGAGGACTGCGCACGCAAATGCGAGCGATCGCATCAATAATAGCCGATCTACACCGAACACATCTGCTGACACCCATAAGGCATAGCAGGCAACTAAGTACATTATCAAGTCTGGCACAAGGGACAAAATATATCGGCAAATTTTGTTCATAACACGGCGAGTTCGACTTGCCCCGCAAGCAGTCTTGGTAGGTTAAAAACGACAAAAGGCGCGGAGCATATTTTCGCTTGCGCTCTCTTGTCTCGCGTATCGCCAAACACGCCTGCCGAAAGAACGAAAGGGAACAACAACCCCGCGCCATATCCGTGGAGCGTGTGGGCGTAGGACTCACACAAAGTACGAACATGACGAAAGGGCATCTCTGCGTTGTCCTTCGGCAGTCTGATTTTGGCGATTTCGAGACGAGGGATTAGCTAAATGCCTTCTGCTCCGTTGGATGTTTCCCCAACGGCACTACAAAGGTAATAAATTTCGCCGACATTCCCTAATTTATGCACCGGAACGTGAACGAGCGTTCAGTTCCACCCTGTTCCGTTCCGTTTCGCGGAAAGCCCCCCAAATGGAACAGAGCGGAACAACGGGGTCCCTCCAAAACATGCACTCAAATGTAGTGTCGCGACCTGTCGCGACGACCATCCCGGTTGTAGTGACATGCCTTTTGCATGTCTACCTAACACATTGAGTGTCTGCGACTTCTATGACATGACGAAGGCATGTCCCTACGGGGCTATGACGTTTGTGGGCGTTCGCAGAACGCCGACTTTCAGTAACCCCGTACGCCGAGCCGTAGGTGAGGCGTGCGGGGAAGGTCGTATAAAGAAAACAGGCGTCTGGAGGACGCCGACCTATTTGAACAGAACTACATATCAATCAGTCATTTAGTCGGCGTACCTGACGGCAGGCCAGGAGAAGGTGCGATCACTTTCCGTGCACGTCTCGCGTTGCTCGACGTGCACGGTTACGGAAGGTCAGCGTCCTGCGGACGCCTACGACGTCTCAGTGCTCGACGTCCTCCGGACGCCAACCGCACCCTACATAAAAAAAGAGCTGAGTCGAGGTGACTTAGCTCTTAGTGTGTTGCCTTGGAAGGATTCGAACCCTCACAGGCGGAACCAGAATCCGACGTGCTACCATTACACCACAAGGCAATTAGGTGGGTTTGCGAGTGCAAAGTTAGGCAGTTTTTTTGATTCGACCAAATTTTTGCATAAAAAATATTGATAATTTTTAAGGGAGCATCTTGCCTCGAACGCTATCACACTAATAATCAGGATTTAGCAACTTATCTATGCGGTTTTCGTCAAAATGATTGCTACGCGGCGTGAGACGAATCGAAAAATGTTTGGATTTTTTTTCGTAACTTTGTGAATTGTGAGGTAGTAGGCTCTCTTTAGTGCCTCTTTGTACCTCTTTTCATCACTGACACTCAAATTAGGTTATGCAGGAAACTGACGACATAAAGAACATTTTTGACAGTCCCGATGCAGCGGAGGCCGACTTAACGGCGGCAGCCAACTACACCGAGGACGACATCAAGACGCTCGACTGGAAGGAGCATCTGCGTACGCGCGCGGGCATGTACATAGGCAAACTTGGCGACGGCGAGGCTGCCGACGACGGCATATACGTACTGCTAAAGGAGGTTCTCGACAACTCGGTCGACGAATTCATGATGGGCTACGGCAAACAGATTGACATCGAGATACACGACCGCACGGTGACGGTGCGCGACTTTGGCCGCGGTGTACCGTTGGGCAAACTGGTCGACGTGGCCAGCAAGATCAACACCGGCGGCAAGTATGACGGCGCGGGCTACAAGAAGTCGGTGGGTCTGAACGGTGTCGGCATTAAGGCTGTCAACGCCCTGAGCGAAAGCTTCGAGATACGGTCGTGTCGCGACGGCATGATGAAGACGGCGCGGTTCTCGCGCGGCGAGCTCATCGAGGAGATGCCCGAGGTGCCAACCGACGAAGCCAACGGCACGTTCGTGCAGTTCACCCCCGACGACACCATCTTCGAGAACTACCGGTTCCGCGAGGACTATGTGATGACGATGGTGCGCAACTACACGTTCCTCAACACGGGTCTCAAGTTGGTGTACAACGGCAAGTCGTACACCAGCCGCCACGGCCTGCTCGACCTGCTGAAGGAGAACATGACCAAGGACCCCCTCTACCCCATCATACACCTTAAAGGCGACGACATCGAGGTGGCCATCACCCATGCCAACCAGTACGGCGAGGAGTACTACAGCTTTGTCAACGGCCAGCACACCACCCAGGGCGGTACGCACCTTACTGCCTTCAAGGAAGCCGTTTCTCGCACCATTAAGGAGTATTCGGGCAAGAACTTCGAGTACTCCGACATCCGCAACGGCATGATAGCGGCGGTAGCCGTCAAGGTGGAGAACCCGGTGTTCGAGAGTCAGACGAAAATCAAGCTCGGTTCGCGCGACATGGGTCCCGACGGGCCTACGGTGGCCAAGTTTATCAGCGACTTCCTGAAGCGCGAACTCGACAACTACCTGCACCGCCACACCGACGTGGCCGAGATACTACTCAAGAAGGTCCAGGAGAACGAGAAGGAGCGCAAGGAGATGGCAGGCGTGACCAAGAAGGCTCGCGAGCGTGCCAAGAAGGTCAATGTACACAACAAGAAGCTCCTCGACTGCACGACTCACTTCAACGACGTCAAGGGCAAGGAGGAAGAGAAGCTCGAAACGTCTATCTTCATCACCGAGGGCGATTCGGCTGCCGGCTCGATCACCAAGATTCGCGACGTGCACACCCAGGCTGTCTTCTCGCTGCGAGGCAAACCCCTCAACACCTATGGCCTGACCAAGAAGGTGGTGTACGAGAACGACGAGTTCAACGCCCTCCAGGCTGCCCTCAACATCGAAGAGTCGATAGACGACCTGCGCTACAACCGTGTCATCATCGCCACGGATGCCGATGTCGACGGGATGCACATCCGCCTGCTTATGATAACCTTCTTCCTGCAGTTCTTCCCCGACCTGATACGTCGCGGCCACGTCTACGTGCTACAGACGCCGCTGTTCCGTGTGCGCAACAAGAAGACCGTACGCCGCGGGGCCAAACGCAAGGGCGACAGCACGGACGACGACACGGTGTACTGTTACAGCGACCAGGAGCGCCTGGATGCCATAGCGCGATTCGGTGCCAACGCCGAGATAACGCGATTCAAAGGTCTCGGCGAGATTTCGCCCGAGGAGTTCCGCGGATTTATCGGCAAAAACATGCGTATCGACCCCGTGACGCTGCGCAAGGACGACCATTCGAGCCGTCTGCTCGAGTTCTACATGGGCAAGAACACCCCCGAGCGCCAAAACTTCATTATTGACAACCTCATAGTCGAAGACGACAGTGAAATCGACAAGTAATACACCCCGTACGGCGGTTTTCGGAGGGTCGTTCAACCCCTTCACCATCGGCCACGCCTCGATAGTCGAGCGCGGGCTGGCGCTGTTCGACCGCATCGTGATTGCCGTAGGCGTCAACGCCAAGAAGGCTGCCGGCGACGCCGAAGCGCGTGCCCGGGCCATACGCAACATCTACGCTAATGAACTACGTGTCAGCGTCGTGGTATGGGACGGCCTGATGGTCGACCTGGCACGCCGCGAGGGTGCCGACTTCATGCTGCGCGGAGTGCGCAGTGTGGCCGACTTCGAGTACGAACGCAACATGGCCGACATCAACCGCCGCCTTTCGGGCGTCGAGACGGTGCTGCTGTTCGCATTGCCCGAGCACGGTGCCATATCGTCGTCGGTGGTGCGCGAGCTTGCCGGCTACGGAACTGATATATCAACTTTTATCCCCTAATCTACATTATCCATAATGAAATCAATTCGTAATCTCATCATAGCCGCGGCCGTCATGGTTTGCGCCGTGCCCGCGGCCTTAGCCCAGCACTTCGACAAGCTCGGTTATGCTCGCAACGTCATCGAAAAGGCGTATGTCGACGAGGTCAACAGCGACTCGCTGACCACCGAGGCCATCATTGCCATGCTCAAGACCCTCGACCCCCACTCGTCGTACAGCGACGCCGAGGAAACCAAGGAGCTCACCCAACCCCTCGACGGCAAGTTCTCGGGCATCGGCGTGCAGTTCTCCATCGTCAAGGACACCGTCTATGTCGTGCAGACCACCGTCGGGGGTCCGTCGGAGCGCGCCGGCATTCGCCCGGGCGACCGAATCATCTACGTCAACGACTCGATTTTCACCCACCCCAAGATGGCTAACAGCGAGGTACTCAAGACCTTGCGCGGCCCCAAGGGAACACGCGTGGCGCTGAAGGTGAAGCGCGGCGAGCAGCTTATCGACTTTACCATCGTGCGCGACGACATACCCATCTACAGTGTCGACGCCGTCTACATGGCCGACCCCACGACGGGCTACATCCGCGTGAGCCGTTTTGCCGAGTCGACCCCCCGTGAGGTCGAGGACGCCATCAAAAAGCTTAAGAAGCAGGGTATGCGCAACCTCATCATCGACCTTGAGGACAACGGCGGCGGCTACCTCGGGGCAGCCCACGGCATGGCGTCGCAGTTTCTGCGTCCCGGCGACATGGTGGTATCCACCCGCGGCCGTGCCGTCCCCGACCGTTTCTTCGAGGTGGTCGACAAGTACAACAACGATGACATCGAGCGCCTCGTGGTGATGGTCAACCAGTACTCGGCAAGCGCCAGCGAGATTTTTGCAGGTGCCATCCAGGACCACGACCGCGGACTCGTCGTTGGTCGCCGCACATTCGGTAAGGGCTTGGTACAGACGCCGATACCCTTCCCCGACGGCTCGATGATTCGCCTTACTACCGCCCGCTACTACATGCCCTCGGGCCGCCTGATTCAGAAGGAGTACGAGAAGGGTCACACCGAGGAATACCAACTCGACATGCTGACACGACTTAAGAGCGGCGAACTGTTCAGCGCCGACTCCATCCACCTCGACAAGTCGCGCGAATACCGCACCCTGCGCAACAGCCGCGTGGTCTACGGCGGGGGTGGCATCATGCCCGACGTCTTCGTGCCCGTCGACACCACGATGTACTCCGACTACTACCGCGATCTGATGGCCAAGGGGGTATTCAACACCTTCGTACTCAAATACATAGAGGACCATAGCGCCGAACTTAAGAAGAAGTACCGTACCGAGGATGCCTTCCACAAGGAGTTTGCCGTTACGCAGGACATCCTGGACCAAGTCGTCAAGGCTGGCGAGGCCGAGGGCGTGCCTCTGAATGAAAAGGGTCTTGCCACCTCGCGTCCCGTCATCGAAGGCATCATCAAGGGTCTGATGGCTCGCGACTTGTACGAAAACGGGGTGTACTCGCGCGCCGTCAACGGCCTCGACCCCGTGTTCAACGAGGCTTTGCACCTTATCAACGACCCCGAACGCTATAACACGCTGTTAGGCAACAAGAAATGAATAAAATCACCCGAAAATGAAGATACTCATCACGAACGACGACTCGATAAACGCTCCCGGGCTGAAAGCGCTTATTGACTGCGCAGTGGGCTTTGGCGACGTCACCGTGGTCGCTCCCGAACGGCCTCAATCGGGCCAGTCGTCGGCCATTACAGTCGAGTCACCCCTGCGAATCCGTCAACTCGACGACTACAACGGCGCCCGGATGTTTGCCGTTTCGGGTACGCCCGTCGACTGCGTGAAATTGGCCCTCGACGCCATCGTCACCGAACGCCACGACTTGCTGCTGTCGGGCATCAACCATGGTAGCAACTCGGGCAACGCCATCATCTATTCGGGAACGATGGGTGCCGTCCTCGAAGGCTGCATGGCCGGTATCCCCTCGGTGGGTTTCTCGCTTCTGCACCATTCGTTGGCGGCAGACTTCTCGTTGTCAGCCACTTACGTTACCGACATAATAGCCCACGTTATCAGCAGCGGGCTGCCCTCGCAGGTGGCCCTCAATGTCAACATCCCCGCCAAGATGGTACCTCACGGCATCAAGGTGTGCCGGGCTGCCCGCGGTCATTGGACGGAGGAATACCGCCGTTACGAGGACCCGATGGGTCGACCGTTCTACATGCTGACGGGTCGATTTGTCAACGACGAACCCGATGCCACGGACACCGACGAGTATTGGCTCGACCGCGGGTACATCTCCGTAGTGCCCGTAACGCCGGATATGACGGCAATGGAGGCGATTAAAGCATTGGCCCCACCCCAACCCTCCCCAAAGGGGAGGGAGTCTGACCGTACCCAAAGCCCCTCCCGACCCTCCCCATAGGGGAGGGAGCTAAGCCCAAATGAATATTAAGTAACCAACACTATACCAATATAACCAATCTATGCCAAGAGAAGACAAAATCAGACGGACGGTCGGTAAGTCATTGACCGCCCGAGTGTTAATGAAGTGCGCATGGGTCGCCGTTGCGGCGCTGTGCGTGTGGCCTGCCTACGGTCGCGATGTCCGGTTGGACTGGACGGCTGTTGTGGAACGCCCCGCAACGGGCTCCATGTCGGTCGAACCCCTGTCGTGGCGTGCTGACTCGGCCATGGCAATGA
This sequence comes from uncultured Bacteroides sp., assembly GCA_964572615.1. GTDB lineage: Bacteria > Bacteroidota > Bacteroidia > Bacteroidales > Muribaculaceae > CAG-873. The sequence continues at coordinate 19,095 of CAZNGJ010000010.1, read as the reverse complement.
AGGTGCGTTACGGCGCATCGGCTACCACCCCCGCCGCCATGTACACAGCCCGCGTTGCGGCGCCTGTCAAGACCAAACATCGCCTGGAGGCGTACGTCAACATCACCCGCGTTGAGGCTGCGGCCACGCTGCGTTTCACCGACGCCGAGCGCAAGGAGATAGCCTCGGTCAGCGTGTCGACTGCGGCGGGCAGCGACGGTGCTCTCGTGCCGGGCATCTGGACACCCGTGGCTGTCGAGGCCGACTTGTCCAAACTGACCGAAACTCACGACCTGTCAGCCATTTACGTTGACATCCTGCCCCAATGGGACGGCGGCAAGGCCGTAGCGTCGGATGCAGCTCCGCTGATTATGGTCGAGGACGCGTGGCTCGACGTACAGCACCACGGCAGCAACTTGAGTTTCGAAACCATATCGAATTACAAGCTTGATAAATGGAATCCTGCCGGAACATCGGACACCTACCTGCCCGGTTGGAGGGCAATCCTTGCCGAACCCGAAGTAGGCGCCCACCTCACCGATTTCGGCGCGAAGCTGGCCGACGGTGGCAAAGTCCAAGCTGAATTTATATCACTGAAAAGGCCTGCGTCGGGCTTAGATCCATTTGACCATTTGGCATTCAAGGCTTTAGCCGAACCGGGTACGACCATTACCGCGCTGTTCGAGGACGCCAAGCATGACAAAAATAAGGATACGCGCACTGTTACGGTCGAAAACGGCGTTTGGTCCGAATACCGTGTGCCCGTGACGTACCCTTGGTCGTCGGTGACGCTGTCGGCCGACAAGCCGTTCACACTCGACGACTGCCGTCTGATAAATACTTACGAGAACGATATGACGGCCGACAAGCTCTACGTGACCTCGTCTGCTGACTCGGGCGAAGGCTCTCTGCGTCAGGTTATTGCCGATGCACCGGACTTCTCGACCATCTCGTTCCTTGTCAAGGATGTCTACCTCGAGTCGTCTATCGAGTTAGGCAGCAAATCGTTGACATTAGGCGAATATACCGACGTCAATATCCATTGTCCCGCGAAAGCGCCCGCTTTCGAAGTGCGTCCGTCCAAGAAAAATTCCCTTTTGAACCTCAGGCACATCACCTTCTACGGTTCTGAAAACAACGCACCTACCAACGGTGGCGCCATCAGCGTGCCCGACTCTCGCGGAGCCGTTGCGTCTACGTTAATATTGTCGGGTGTCGAGTTTGTCGGCACGACGGCAACCTCAAACGGGGGCGCCATTTACCTCAACGACCCGTCGGTTACCACTACCGTGGAAGCTTGCCAATTCGAGGGCTGTCAGGCAGCCAACGGTGCGGCTATCGCCTTCAACAAAGGCACGGCTCTCGATGTGCACTGGAGCACCTTTACCGACTGCACGAGCACGGGTTCGACGGGTGGCGCAGTGAGCATCACGGCCGACGGTAGTGCCCGCGCCGACATCTATTGGAGCGAGTTCCAAGGTTGCAAATCGACGGCCGCCACGGGTGGTGCCGGTGGCTTGGCATATCAGAGCTTGACGGCCAAAGCCGCCGTGGTCCGCACACTGTTTGACGGCTGCGCAGGCGGTCGAGGCGCTGCCATCAGCGCTTACAACAACAGCCGAGGCACCCTGTCGGGCAACCTCGACCTAATCCATTGTACCGCAGTTAATTCCGCAGCAGGTTCGCCTGCTGTGTCAATAGCTGCGTCGGGGTCGTACCAGGCACCCAAGACGGTGTTGGTCAACAGCATAGTGGCGCTCAACAAGGATGTCGACCTCGTGGCCCCCGCTACCCTCGAATCGACCCGGAACATCGTCGGAAACACTACGGCAACACTCAACAACTCGCTCCGTGATGTCGACCTTTCGACCGTATTCGGCTACTACGATGAGGATGGCAACCCTCGTCGTGAGAGTGATAAATATTTCCCCATCCGCTTCCGTGGACCCGCTTACGATGCCGCGGCAACGACGTTTGTCACCTCGGACGGCCGCGAGCTCATCGACGACAAGTCACACCCACTGTTGTTCTGTTGGGAGACATGGGAGATGCTGTCAAGAGGAGACCACAAAATACGTTCCATAGGGCATACCGAGCGCTACGACTACGACCTTGGTGTTGAGGATATTATGGGCAACGAGGCTGCTAACGACATCCCCGTCAGCATCTACCCCAACCCCGCCACAACGACGCTGAATGTCCGCGGTGACTTCGACCGCATGTGGATCAGCTCGATGTCGGGTGCCACCGTCTATGTCGGCACGGCCTCGACGGCCAATGTCGCCCCGCTCGCACCGGGCGAGTACGTCGCCTCGTTCCGCGTTGGCGCCTCTGTCTACTCCATCAAGTTCATCAAGAAATAACCAATCATCATGAAAATCATGAAGAAACATATATTAATGCGCCTTGCTGTCCTGATGGTGGCCATCGTGTCGGCCCTCGGTCAGCAGGCCGTCGCAACCAAGAATATTGTCATCGCCGGCGACCGTATGGCGCTTGGCAACGGCGACAATGCCGTAGTCACCGGCAAACCTAAATACCGGATTTATAGCCAAGATAAACCCTTGAGTGAATGGACCGCCGACGACGTAGCGGCTATCAACGCCCTCGCCCCCGACGTGGTGGTATGGATGCATGGCGCAACGGATGCCGCCAAGGGCACCGACGCTGAGTCGTACTACGCCGCCCTTAAGGCTTGGATGGCCAATTTCGACGGCAAAACCGTGGTTATGGTTCAGCCGGCCATGTCGGGACGTTTGTTTGCGGCGCGTCCTCTCGAAGCCGAGTACACCATGCCCGACCACGCTGTCGAGTCGGCTCAGATGCGCTATTGCTCGGAGGCCGGTGTGCCTCTGCTGCCTCAATATGTGCTCGATTTGTGCGTCGACGGAGCTCGTATGCGCGCCTCGTCGGCCGATTTGCTCGACACCATGATTGAAGCTGCGCTGGCCGACCCCGCAGCGGCCACTTGGACGGCCTCGGTGGTCAAGTCGGAGCCTTTCGCTGTCACCGTCGACATCAAGGACGGCAACGGCCTGGGTGCCGGTGTGTCGACCGACCGTGTACCCACTGTCGAAGGCTTCGGCTTCGAGGTGTGGCGCACTCTCGGCGGTACTCACCGTCAGCTCAACGTCACCTCCGTGGCCCGCGAAGGCACGGCATATACCATCACCACCAACGAGCGCATGGTGCCCGGCGACGTGGTTGTCTACGGCTGCACGGCCACCGGTGCGGGTCGCTACGACGGCTGTCGCGGCAACTTGGCAGGCTCGTTCGCTGTGCCCGTATTCACCTTGACTGTCAGCGACATAACCTCGGCCGACGACAACCTGTCGGGCAGCATCACCTGCGACGGTGTCGGTGTGCCCGGCGTGACTGTCAGCGACGGCTATGCCTTTGCCACCACCGATGCTAACGGTCGCTACTCGATGGCCTCGAACAAGAAGTTGGGCTACGTGTTCTACATCCTGCCTTCGGGCTACGAACCCGAGGTGGCCGACAACGGCTGGCAGGTGAAGATTCACTCGCTGCTCACCTCGACCGACGTCAAAGTGGCTGAAACTCACGATTTTCGCCTCAAGAAGGTCGACAACACCCGTCACGTCATGATTGTTGGCGCCGACGCCCACCTGGCGGCCCGCAACCAAGACAAATCGCAGTTCAAGAAGGGCTTCGTCAAGAGTGTCAAGGACTTCGCGGCCGCCAATCCCGACACGCGCATCTACTCGACCATCCTCGGCGACATGAGTTGGGACCAATATTGGTACGCCAACAGCTACGGCCTGCCCGAATTTGTCGAGACCATGACCACCCAGGGCTACCCGGTGATGCTATTCCCCGTCACGGGCAACCACGACAACGACGGTGCCACCCCCGCCGGCGCAGACTGCGACTTCAAGGCCGCTATACCCTTCCGCCAGGTCATGGCGCCGAGTTTCTACTCGTACAACCTTGGCGGAGTGCACTATGTGGTGCTCGACGACATCGTCTACAAGAACACCTTCACCGCCGGCAAGTCGTACTCGACGGGCATCGTGGGTGACCGCGACTATGGCCGCTATTACACCGACGAGCAACTCGAATGGCTGCGTCACGACCTGAGTCTCGTGGCCGACAAGAGTACCCCCGTGGTCGTGTGCTTCCACATACAGAACTGGGCGTTGTCGACTAACGGCACGTTCACCGTCAGCGCCAACCTCGAAAACGGCGCGAGCGAACGCCTCGCCGAAGCCCTTGCCGACTTCTCGACCGTACACATGCTCAGCGGTCACACCCACTACAACTTCCACGCCCATCCGCCCAAGTATCCCAACATCCACGAGAACAACGTGGCCGGCATCTGCGCCACATGGTGGTGGACAGGCAAACTCGTTGACCGTCACATCTGTAAGGACGGTTCGCCGGGTGGCTACGCCATCTACGACGCCGACGGCAAGGACCTCAGTTGGCGTTATCGCTCGGTTGATGCCGGCGACACGGACGACACGCAGTTCCGCGTCTACGACATGAATGCCGTCAAAGCCGCCTACGCCAACGACCCCGACATAAAGGCATGGCTGGCCTACGACAAGACGCAGACCAACTACGCCACCATTGAGGATAACATGGTGTATGTCAACGTGTTCAACTACGACACCGATTGGACCGTCGAGGTGCTCGAGGACGGTACGCCGCTCCAGGTGAAACGCATCACTGCCCAGGACCCCCTGCACGTCATCTGCTACGAGGTGCCGCGCTACAAGGCCGCCAACACCGTAACGGCCGACTTCGTCACCAACCGCACCAACCACCTCTTCTCGGCCAAGGCCACCACCGCCGACAAACCCCTGACCGTCCGCGTCACCGACACCTTCGGTCGCACCTACGCCCGCACCATTCCCCGCCCCGCCACCTTCGACACCAACCTGCATTAGGAGGCCCCTCCCCTACCCTCCCCGAAGGGGAGGGGGTAGGGACGCGATTCATCGCGTCCGCCGTCCTCGCGTGGTCCAAGAGTACGTAGCGTCGCGACCTGTCGACCTGTCGCGACGGCTACACGTGATCCAAGACAGGAAAACAGAAGGACTTTTTTGGGCTTGGTTGAATGTTTTGGCTATGACATTAACGTCCCGCAGGGACGTTGACCTTCGGTAACCGGATACGTCGAGCAACGCGAGACGTGCCCGGAAGGTGACAACCCGATACACCGGGCGTGCCGTCAGGTACGCCGACCAAAGGGCTACCCATCAGATACGCAGACCCGAAGGTCGCACAGAGTGACATGCTCGGTCGGCGTCCTCCGGACGCCTTTTTACTCGCAACTTTCAATCCGGGCACGTCTCGCTTTGCTCAACGTACCCGGTTACTCGGTGGTCAGCGTCCTGCGGACGCCTACCTCGCCGTAGGGACATGCCTTTGGCATGTCTGCCTAACGCACTGGTTATCAGAACCTGCCAAGACATGCCAAAGGCATGTCCCTACACCCGCCAAAGTCCTCCTGTGCTCCTGTCTTGGACAATCTACGCCAAAGTACTCCTGTCTTCGACCCCATTAATTCTCCATTCTAAATTCTAAATTCTCAATTTTCCATTCTCCATTCCCCATTCTAAAAACTTTTCGTATCTTTGCACATTATTTATATATTGACCCCGATACAGACCCCGATATGATAACTTTCGAACAGCTCAAAGAAGCCATGGAGCGTCGCGACGCTCTCAAACGATACCTCGACGTGGACGGCAAGCGCATCCAGGTCGAGGAAGAAGAACTGCGCACGCATGTGCCCGATTTTTGGGAGCATCCCAAGGAAGCCCAGGTTCAGATGAAGAAAATCAAGGACTTGCAACACTGGATCGAAGGTTACGAGGAGGTCGACAAGGCTGTCGGCGAGGTCGAGACAGGATTCGAGTTTGTCAAGGAGGGGCTTATCGAGGAAGCCGAAATCGACGCCCTCTACGCCGACGCCATCGCCAAGATAGAGAACCTCGAGCTGCGCAACATGCTGCGTCGCGAGGAAGACAAGCTTGGCGTGGTGCTCAAGATAAACTCGGGTGCGGGCGGCACCGAGAGCCAAGACTGGGCCTCTATGCTGATGCGTATGTACATGCGTTGGTGCGAGAAACACGGCTACAAGACCTCGATAGCCAACCTGCTCGACGGCGACGAGGCCGGCATCAAGTCGTGCACCATCAACGTCGAGGGCGATTTTGCCTACGGCTACCTCAAGAGCGAGAACGGCGTGCATCGCCTGGTGCGCGTATCGCCCTACAACGCCCAGGGCAAGCGCATGACCTCGTTTGCATCAGTGTTCGTGACTCCCCTGGTCGACGACACCATCGAGGTCAAGGTCGACCCCGCCTGCGTGTCGTGGGACACCTTCCGTAGCGGCGGTGCCGGCGGCCAGAACGTCAACAAGGTCGAGTCGGGCGTGCGTCTGCGCTACCAGTTCACCGACCCCTACACTGGCGAGCAGGAGGAAATCCTCATCGAGAACACCGAGACCCGCGACCAACCCAAAAACAAGGAGAACGCCATGCGACAGCTGCGCTCCATCCTGTACGACAAGGAGTTGCAGCACCGTATGCAGGAGCAAGCCAAGATAGAGGCCGGCAAGATGAAGATTGAATGGGGCAGCCAGATACGCTCGTACGTCTTCGACGACCGTCGCGTCAAGGACCACCGCACCAACCATCAGACCAGCGACGTCAACGGCGTCATGGACGGCGACATCGACGACTTCATCAAGGCCTACCTGATGGAGTTTTCCGGCAACGAGGAATAACCCGACAGCCCACGCATCGCCATGAAACGCTTTATGACAATCTCCTGCCTGCTGACGGCCATATTGGGCGGACGTGCAGCCTCCACGGCCACTGCGGCCGCCACAGCCACCGACGACCAACAGTCGCTGTCGATGTACCAGATAATGGTGGCGTCGTTTCAACATAGCGACGACGGCGCACCTGGCTACACGGCCATGTGGGGTCCCGACGGGCATCGCAAAAACGGCAACCTGAAGGGCATCACCCGCTCGCTCGACTACATAGCCGACCTGGGCGTCAACGCCATCTGGCTGACACCCATATTCGACTCAACCACAGCCCTTGGCGGCGAAAAACTGCAGGCCACGGGCTACTTCACTAACGATTACTTCACCATCGACCCGCACTTCGGCACCGAAGCCGACCTGCGCGAGCTCGTCGACGAGGCGCACCGTCGCGGCCTCTACGTCATACTCGACGGCGTCTTCGGTCACCACGGCGGTGTCACCACCCCGTCGCCTTCGGGCCACACCATCGACTGCACCATCTCGGGCAACGACCGCAACGAGGGCACCGGCAACGTCGCCTATCCCGGCTCGCTCGACTACTTCAAGGACGTAGCCACCTATTGGATAGACCGTTATGACATCGACGGCTGGCGACTCGACCAGGCATACCAAGCCTGTCAGGACGGTCACAACTATTGGAACGAAATCCGCGCCGCTGTCGAACAGACCGCTGCCCGCCGCCGTGCCGAGGGCAAGCAGTGGGGCACACTCGGCTACATGGTGGGCGAAGACTGGGGCACTGCCGACATCATAAACACCGGTGTCTACAAGGACGGTGGCCTCATCAGCGCCTTCGACTTCGACGGCAAGACCCTCATCAGCGGACCCATGCAGGACGTCAGCTCGGCAGGCCTCGAAAACGGTTGGGACGACATCATCCGCCTCTACGGCACCCCCAAATCGCGCGGATACGTCAGCGACAACGTCAGCCCCAACCTATTCCTGACCAACCATGACGGCTACCGACTGGCCGACCACTTCGACCCCGCCGACCCGCATTACTACGAGAAGCAGATGGCCCGCATAGCCATCCTGGCCGGTTACAACGGCCCCATCACATTATATTATGGAGACGAATTGGCCGACCGCAGCCTCGAAACAAAGGGCGGACAGAAGGACAACATAGCCCGCACGTCGGGACGCCTCAAGGCTGCCAACAGCGGCGAACAGGCACTCCACGACTACACCGCCGAGGCCATGCGATTCCGTCGCGCCAACCCCGCGATGTGGCGCGGCACACCGACATTCACCAAGCAGAAGGTAGCCGACGCCGACGTACTCGTCGTCGACAAGACCGACCCGCAGACCGGCAACCGAGTGCTCATCGTCTTCAGCGACCGCGACACCACAGTGCCCGTACACGGCGTGGGCGCCGTCGATGTCGACGCCTGGCGACCCGAACTGGTCCAAGTAAAACCCGCAAACAACTAAAATCTATAATACCCTTAACTACACAACAATGAACGTAGTAGACAGATTCCTCAAATACGTCACATTCGACACTCAGAGTGACGAATTGACCAACCTGACACCCTCGACACCCGGTCAGATGGTATTCGCACAGTTCCTCGAAGGCCAGCTGCGCGAACTCGGCCTGACCGAGATAACACTCGACGACAACGGCTACCTGATGGCCACCCTGGAGAGCAACGTCGACCACGACACCCCCACCGTTGGCTTCATCGCCCACCTCGACACCAGCCCTGACATGTCGGGCCGCAACGTCAAGCCCCGCATCGTCGAGGACTACGACGGTGGCGACATCGTCCTCAACGCCGACCAACATATCGTTCTGTCACCCAACGAGTTCCCCGAACTGCGCCATTACATCGACCAGGACCTCATCGTCACCGACGGCACCACCCTGCTCGGCGCCGACGACAAGGCCGGCGTGGCTGAAATCATCTCGGCAGTAGCATACCTTAAGGACCACCCCGAAATCAAGCACGGACGCATCCGCGTGGCCTTCAACCCCGACGAAGAGATAGGCCAGGGCGCCCACAAGTTTGACGTACCCGCCTTTGGCGCCGACTTCGGCTACACCATGGACGGCGGCGAGATAGGCGAACTCGAGTACGAGAACTTCAACGCCGCAGTCGCAAAGGTCACCTTCCACGGTCGCAACGTCCACCCCGGCTACGCCTACCACAAGATGATCAACTCTATCCGCATAGCCAACCAGTTTGTCATCATGCTCCCCCGCTGGGAGACCCCCGAACACACCGAAGGCTACGAAGGCTTCTACCACCTCATCTCCTTCGACGGCTCGGTAGAAAAAACCGTCCTTACATATATAATAAGGGACCACGACCGCGACCGCTTCGAGCGCCGCAAACGCGAACTCGAACACCTGGCCCGCAAAATCAACACCGAATTCCCCGGCGTGTGCGAAATCGAAATCAAGGACCAGTACTTCAACATGCGCGAGAAGATAGAGCCCGTGATGCACATCATCGACATCGCCCAGGAAGCCATGCGCGAAAGCGGCATCGTGCCCAAGGTAGTGCCCATACGCGGCGGCACCGACGGCGCCCAGCTCTCGTTCAAAGGCCTCCCCTGCCCCAATATCTTCGCAGGCGGTCTCAACTTCCACGGCCGCTACGAATACGTGCCCATCCGCTCCATGGAAAAGGCCGTCGAAGTGATAGTCAACATCGCCCGCATCGTAGCAAAACAATAAGCTGTAGGGACGCGATACATCGCGTCCCTACTGTGACTGAAAGCAATGCGCAACCGCCTTATTGTCATAACCGGGCCAACCGGCTCCGGCAAAAGCGACCTCGCCATGCAACTGGCCGGGCGCTACGGCTGCGACATCATCTCGGCCGACTCGCGACAGATGTTCCGCGAAATACCAGTCGGCACCGCCGCTCCGTCGGCCGACGACCTCGCCCGCGTCAGCCATCACTTCATAGGCAACCTGTCGCTCGGCGACTACTACTCCGCAGCGCAGTACGAACAGGACGTGATGCGCCTGCTCCCCTCGCTGTGGGAGAAATCGCCCGTGCAGATAATGTGCGGAGGGTCAATGATGTATATCGACGCCGTGACCCGCGGCATCGACGAGCTCCCCACCATCTCCGACGAAATACGCGCCGAAGCGTGGGACCTCTACGAGCGTGGCGGACTGCAGCAGCTACGACTGACACTGCTCGAACTCGACCCGGTATACTACCGTCAGGTCGACCTCAACAACCACAAGCGCCTCGTCCACGCCATCGAGATATGCCGCCAGGCTGGCGTCCCCTACTCCTCGCTGCGCACCGGGCGCGTCAAGCCCCGCGATTTCGACATCGAGATGTATGCCATCGACATGCCCCGCGACGTGCTTTTTGACCGCATAAACCGCCGCGTGACGGCCATGATTGACCGCGGACTCGTCGAAGAAGCCCGCGCCGTCAGCCATCTGCGTCATCTCAATTCCCTCAACACCGTAGGCTACAAAGAGTTATGGCCCTACATCGACGGACTGATCACCCTCGACGAGGCCATAACCAAAATAGCCCGCAACACCCGCGTCTACGCAAAAAAACAGCTGACCTGGCTCAAAAACCGCCCCGTCAGCTATTATAGCTAAATTAGCTATTTTAGCTATAATAGCTACCTTAGCTACCATAGCTAATCTCGCGCCCCGCTTTCACGCCGTAATCACCGGCACCCCGTCGCGATACACGATATTGACCACCGACGATGCCGCAAGCCGTCCCACAAGGTCAATCGCCGTCGGCGTTGACAGATGCGACCGGCGCACAAACTCCTCTAAGGTGACATATCCGTCGCGCCGTATAATCTCTATAAGCAGCTGATGGTTAGCGTCGAACGTCACCAACGCCCCCTCCGACGCATAATGCTTCCACGCACTGAGCAGCATCGGGTGGGCCACGATATTCTCATCTTTCACGCGGTAGTAGGCACGGAGCACTCCCCCTTCCTCCACCACCTGCACCGGAGGACGCAACGCCTTGGGTATCTCGGCGCGTATCACCACCGTCCCCGGGTCGACCTTGAAGGCCGTCATCGTCACCTCCACCGCCGGACGGCAATACATCTCGGCGGCGGTCTCTATCATGTAGACATCCTCCTCGTTGCGCACTCCGGCAACCACGCCGTTGTCCTTGACACCGATGAGCAGGCGTCCCCCCGAATGGTTGGCAAACGCCGAGATGGACCGCGCAATCTTGCGCGCGTCGGTGATGGCAAACTTGAAGTCCTGCTGCTCGTGCTCACCCTCTTCGATGAGTGAATGTATGTAGTAGCGGCCCTTGATGGCCGTCAGATCTTTCATAGTCAATAAATGTAGGGAACACCGTCGGAAATACAGCGGCACCGCTTGGCGATGCGTGCTGATAATCAACAAAATATGTGGCGCACAGACTGCACGCTGATATTTTAGTCGGGATAGTTCAGATTTTCGGGCGCGGGCGCGGCGAGAGTCTCGTCGAGGAAGCGACGGGCCACACGGCGTGCCTGCGGCAGATTGTTGTACGTCCAGTTGCCGCAATCGCGGGCCGTGGCTCCCGGTATATCCCCCTCGAAGTCAGCGATAAACGCGAACGTCTCGCGCACCAGCTGCAGTATATCCTCCGACGTCAGCTCGCCCGACAGCAGCAGATAGCTCCCGGTCAGGCACCCCATCGGACCCCAGTATATCACGCGGTCGGCCCACTCAGGGTGGTTGCGCAGAAACGTCGCCGCCAGGTGTTCTATCGTGTGGAGTGCCGCCCCGTCGACCGCCGGCTCGCGGTTGGGACGCGTAAGGCGGATATCGAACGTGGAGATGACGTCGCCCGAAGGTGTCGTGTCGCGGCGCGACAGGAATATTCCCGGCTCAAGCCGCGTATGGTCTATGGTGAAACTTGCTATCTTCTTCATCACGGTTACAGCGCATTGAGTATCGACGAAATGATTTCAAACGACTGGCGCGGAGCCGCCTCCCAGAAGTTGTCGTACTGGGCCACGTTGTCAGCCTCGCCGGGAGTGTCGCTCACCACGCGTATGCAGAAGAACGGCGTGTTGAGCATGTAGCAGGTGTGGGCTATCGCCGCCGACTCCATGTCCACGGCCAACACCTCGGGATAGAGCGCCTTGATGCGTGCAACCACCTCGGGATCAGCCACAAACACATCGCCCGACGCAATCAGGCCGCGACGCACCCGCGGATTGTCGCTAAGCACCGGCAACGCCGACACCTTCGCGTCCGACTCAAAGAAGCGGGGACAATGCGCCGCCTGACCCTCCACCGTGTCCGGTCCGCACCACACGTCGTGGTAGGCAATGCGTTCACCCACAACGATATCCATAATCCGTGCGCCGGAGCCTGTACCTCCGGCCACGCCCGTGTTTATCACCAGGTCAGGAGCAAACTGACGTATCAGCTGCATCGTGGCAAGCGCGGCATTCACCTTCCCTATACCCGATTTCATTATCACGAGCGAATTATTTCCCGAGTCACCCAAATAGAAGGTAATCCCGTCAATCACAGTGGTTCGCGGCTCCGACAGAAGCGGCAGCAGCAGCTGCAACTCCTTGTCCATCGCCACAATTATTGCTATAGTCATGGTAATCTAAAATTATCAAAAACGGTAATACAACGAATTATCAAAAACGATAATCCAACGCGAATATAGCAAATATCTCCGACACCTCCACCCTCCACCCCGATTTTTTTAATTTTCCGGGAACTACAGTCACCCTGTCAATATGTCGCTTGATGCGGAGACGGCCAGGATTTTATAAGCCTGCTTTGGTTTATATCTCGACTTTTTTATGTACATTTGCCACTACCATCTTATCGAGAAATTAAATGGTCACCAGGGACAGGAAAAAGATATTGGAGGTTAAGGGCATGCTTGTCGACAAGCTCAAGGAAGAGCATGCTTTCTGGTCGTATGAGCCGCTGTCGGTAAGCGTTTCCACTATCGACGATGCCAATCTCATAGCCTTGACCATGCGCCATCTCGACTTGCCTGAAATCAAACAGTTATTCACTATTTTCTCCTATGCCAAGATAAAAAAGGCATGGAAAAACATACTCGTGCCTGAAGGAAACTATCTGTACACTCTCAACAGATTTTTTGCCTGGTACCTTTTCAAGTCAAAAAAGCCTGATGCCTACCTTAAATCATTAGAAACCAGACATCTCAACCGCTTGTCACGATTATAAACCATCAATCCCCACTGAATGAAAGGTCTTGCCTCACATACATCAGCTATTATCGAGCCATTATCGCGGCTTGACTGCATTAAACCGTATTGCCTCGTAGGTGGGACTGCCCTATCTATCCAGCTTGGCACGAGACTAAGCGAGGATCTCGACTTCATGTCATGGCGGTCTGCCAAAAGCGAACAACGACAAGTCGACTGGCCTCAGATAAAAAAAGAACTTGAAACAATAGGGACAGTCGAGAAATGCGATATTCTTGACTTTGATCACGTGGAGTTTGTAGTAAGTGGGGTGAAAATTTCGTTTTATGCCAACCCCAACTATTCACCCCTACGGGAAGAAATAGTATACATGAATAATATAAGGCTTGCCGACTTACTTTCAATTGGAGCGATGAAAATGGAGGTGATGCTCAGAAGGAGCAAGTTCAGGGATTATTACGACATATATTCACTCATTGAGGCGGGAATCAATGTAACTGACATGGTAAATCTGGCATTGAAGTATTCCGGACACAAGCTAAAATCAAAGAATCTTCTGGCTATGCTGACTCGTTCGGAAAGATTTCGACCTGACAGCAATTTTTCTGCCCTGAATCCCCTCTACCAAATTACCCCCGGGGATATTGAAGCCCGTCTTAGGGACGCTCTGAAAGAATAGATTATATGAAATGCTTAATATGGGAAATGACAATCTGAAGGAGATAAAGGAGTTGCTTGATGCGGAGGCGGCGAGGATTAATTCGCCGGCGTTTATCGGCGATGACCCGGTGCAGTTTCCGCGACAGTTCGAGCGGCAGCAGGATATTGAGATAGTGGCGCTCCTGTCGGCTACTATCGCCTGGGGCAACCGCAAGATGATATGCCGTGACTGTGAGAAACTTATCCGCATTTTCGAGGGACGTCCCTACGATTATGTCATGGATGGCGCCTACGAGACGCTCCCCGACGGCAATATCCACCGCACTTTCTTCGTCGACAATCTCAAGCACTATCTGCGCGGACTCCATGCCATCTATTCCCGTTTCTCCACCCTTGAGGAAATGGCAGTGGCAGAAGGAGTACCCTCCGCCGAACTCCCCGCCTGGCATCTGGTCGAGGCTATGAACCGCCGTTTTGCCGAGGCCAACGGCGGCGTCAACGACAGCCGTTGCCTCCCCGGCAACCTGCGTACCACCGCTCTCAAACGCATCAATATGGCGCTCCGATGGCTCGTGCGCGACGACGGCATCGTCGACATGGGCATCTGGAAATCACTGCGTCCCTCGCAGCTGTTCATACCGATGGACGTGCACGTAGGCAACACCTCCCGCAACCTCGGTCTGCTCCAACGTCGTTCCAACGACCGCGAGGCAGTTATCCAGCTCACCGACACCCTCCGCCGCTTCCGTCCCGACGACCCCGTCCTCTACGACTACGCCCTCTTCGGCATCGGAATCGGGTTATCCAATTCATAATTCATAATGCATAATTCATAATTATGCCACCGCACGCAAGCTGACACGCAATCACCATGCGTCCGACCGATATCAGGCAGCCAAAATTATGAATTATGAATTGATTTCAGTGGGCTTCGAGCCAGTTGGCGCCTACGCCGGAGGCTACTTCGAGGGATACTTTGCCGCTGTAGGCGTGCTCCATCAGACGGGTGACAAGCGGTTGCAGTTCAGGGAGTTCCTCGGGCACTACATTGAAAATCAATTCGTCGTGCACCTGCATTATCATGCGCGACTTCATGTTGCGGGCTTCCATTTCGCGCGCTATATCGATCATGGCTTTCTTGATGATGTCGGCGGCACTCCCCTGCAGGGGCGCGTTGACGGCGTTGCGCTCGTCGTACGACCGCAATCCTGCGTTGCGCGAATTGATATTTGACAGGAACCGCTTGCGCCCCATGACGGTTGAGACATATCCCCGGCTACGCGCTCCCTCTATCGCCTCGGATATATACTCCCTGACGCGCGGATAGGTAGCGAAATAACCGTCAATCAGCATTTTAGCCTCGGCGCGCGGTATGTCGAGACGTTCAGCAAGCCCGAAAGCCGAGATACCGTAGATGATACCGAAATTGGCCGTCTTGGCGTTGCGTCGCTGTCGGTCGGTCACCTCGTCGATCGGCTCCTTGTAGATTTTTGCCGCGGTGGCACGGTGAATATCCGCTCCGTCACGGAACGCAGCAACCATGTCGGGGTCGCCCGACATATCGGCCATAAGCCGCAGTTCAATCTGCGAATAGTCAGCCGACATCAGCACATCGCCGGGGTCGGCGATAAAAGCGCGCCGTATCTCGCGCCCGTCGTCGGTACGTATAGGGATGTTCTGCAGGTTGGGATTGGTGGAGGATATGCGGCCCGTGGCCGTAACAGTCTGATTATATGTGGTATGTATCTTACCGGTTGAGGGATTTATGAGTCCCGGAAGGGCATTAATATAAGTAGCGAGCAGTTTGTTGAGACCGCGTATCTTAAGTATAAGGTCCACAATCTCATGCGAGTGGCGGTGCTTCTCGAGGATTTCCTCAGTGGTGGAGTAGGCTCCCGTCTTGGTACGCTTCGCCGACGGGTCAATCTTGAGTTTATCGAAAAGAATATCACCCACCTGACGCGGCGAACTGATGTTAAACGTCTGTCCGGCAAGCTCATAGCAACGCTGCTCAAGAGCGTTGACACGGTCGGTGAGCTGCAGCGACAGTTGCGCGAGTTCGGAGGTGTCAATCCTCACTCCGGTCCACTCCATCTGTGCGAGCACCTTGACGAGGGGCAGCTCGATATCGCGGAACAACGGCATTAGTCCACCCTCTTCCAACTGCTTGTCGAACACCTCGCGCAAACGGAGCACCATGCGGGCCGCTTCACTGAAACGTAGGGCGGCCTCGGTAATAGCGAAGTCGACATACGGGTGACGGCGCGTACCCTCGTCGAGAGCACCGCGCATCATCACGTTGAGATAGTTCGCGGCAAGGTCGGAAAGTCGGTGACGCATCTCGGGCTGCAGCAGGTAATGGGCCACTGCCGTATCATAGTACGGAGCATGAAAACTTACTCCGTTGTTTTTCAGCATAATACGATCGCGCTTCACGTCGTGACTCACGATGACGGCACTTCCCGTTTCGTAGAGCGGTCGCAGCGCGTCAAACCATTCGGCGCGAGCAGCGGGGTCGGCGGGAAGGGCGAAGAAACGGGCTTCATTTTCCGAGGCCGCAATGGCTAAACCCTTGACTTTGGCGGTCATAGCCTCCTCTCCGACAGAGAAAAAGCTGACACCGACGCTCTGTTTCGCTGCTAACGTGCTGATATACGCGCGCATAGCCTCAATGTTAGTCTCGACTTCGACGCTAATCTCCTCAGCCACTGGACCATGCTCGGGAAGGTCGAAAAGCGAACCCATTCCACCCTGAGCCGACGGGGAGGAGGAAATGCCTGCTGACAACGAAGAGTCGGCCGCCGATGAGACGGATTTTGACGACAGGCCGGATTTAGACGGAGCGTCGGATTTTGCCGTTGAAGCCGAATTGTAGGGGGCGCCCATACGTGCGAGAAATGTCTTGAACTCCAGCTCCTTATAGATTTCCGCCAGTCGGGCTTTATCGGTGTCGCGGCGGCGAAGTGACTCTATGTCAATGTCGACGGGCACATCGGTGCGTATCGTCACCAGCTCCTTGGCAAGGAGAATGGCGGCTGCATTTTCCGTCACCTTCTTGCGCAGACCCGGCTTGAGCTGCTCGGCGTTGGCAATGAGGTTTTCCACCGTACCATATTCGCGGACAAGCACCGGCGCCGTCTTTTTGCCCACTCCGGGGCAACCGGGAATGTTGTCGCTCGCGTCTCCTTCAAGTGCCAGCAGGTCAATGACCTGGCGCGTGTTTTCGATGTCGTAGCGGTTGCACACCTCGGCAACGCCGCGCACCTCGAAGTCGTTGCCTCCGAGCGACGGACGGTACATGAATATATGTTCGCTGACCAACTGACCGTAGTCCTTGTCGGGAGTCATCATATAGGTTTCAAACCCCTCGCGCTCAGCGCGTTTGGCAAGCGTCCCTATAATATCGTCGGCCTCATATCCGGGTATCTCCACCACGGGTATGTTGTGGGCGGCGATGATATCCTTGATGTAGGGAATCGAGAGGGTGATATCCTCGGGCTGGGCATCGCGCTGCGCCTTGTATTCGGGGTAAATCTCGTGGCGGAAAGTGTGCCCCCCTTTGGGATCGAAGCACACCGCGATGTGCGTTGGTTTCTCCTTGCGGAGCACCTCGTCGAGGGTGTTGCAGAAGCCGAAAACAGCCGAGGTGTTGAAGCCCTTGGAGGTGAGGCGCGGCGAACGTATCAGCGCATAGTAAGCCCTGTAAATCAGGGCGTAAGCATCGAGCAGGAACAGTTTCTTCTCCATATCCGTCATTTATTTCGTCACTGATGAAACTTTATTTTGTCACTAAAACAACAATGAGGGCTATTATAAGGAAAAGCAGCAGACCGCCCGACACGAGCATGCCAATGACCGACATGCCGAATGCGCGCCTGCGTCCGAAAAAGCTTAGAAGAAAGGCTCCCACGGTAGCCGCAATCATGGCGTAGAGCTGCTTGTCAAGATTGCCGAACTCCGGTTTGGGCAACGCGAACAGCGCTATCCACAGCACCAGGGCGAGCACGAGTCCCGCCACCGAAAGCCACGGGCGCTTCTCCTCCTGCTCGAACAGTGCGGAGCGTTCGTCGCTCGCCTCCCAGCGTTTGAATCTCTCAGCGCCTGCCGTATCATCTTCCAGGCTGTCAATCAGGCCGTCAACGGCAATTTTATCTTTTTCGGGGAGTGTTTCGGTCCCCTTGGTGTTCATATTTTTTTTCATGTTTGGTGGATTTTCTACAAATATATAACAAATTTTGCTATCTTTGTAGTAAGAAGCCGATTTTATGATACACCGGCATAACGATTTAAACTATGAAACAGATTCTCCATACCCTTGCAATCCTTATCATTGCCATGACGCTCCCCTCGGGCTGCGGCAGCAAAGTAGACACGGCGCAAAACATAGCCATTGCCCGTAACGCCATCGCCACCGGCGACTATGACACCGCGCTGAGCGCCCTCGACGAGGCCAACTCGGTGCTGACCGACAGCACCGCGTCGCCCAAAGCGCTTGCCGAAGTGGCCGTGCTCTACTATATCATCGACGAGCACCGGCAGTCGGACGTCAACCAGTTCAAAGCCCTGGAGTGCTATGAGTTAGCCATGAAAATAAACCCCGACAGCGTCAGGGAATGCTTCTCACATCTGAGCGAGAACGAGCAGATGGCCCTCGACCTGCTCGGCAAACTCCACAACGCGAGCCACGACATCTCCCAGTTCGCCGAACCGATGGACGGCGACACCACGGATTATGACGACAGCATGCAGATTATCAACGACATCGACATAATGGAATAACCCCGGCTCACTATGGACGACTGGAAATCGAAGCTCTCCGGACTGCTCGCCGACAACCCCGACCTCCCCGCCGGCGACGACACCCCGCAACAACCGGCCGGGACTGAGAAACCGCGCAAACTTCCGCGCCTCGACATAATCCTCGACCGCAAACGCGCCGGCAAGACCGCCACCATCATAGCCGGGTTTGACGACGACGCCGACATCAAGGAGATAGCCGCCCGCCTCAAGCAACGGCTCGGCGCCGGAGGTTCGGCACGCGGCGGCGAGATACTCATTCAGGGCGACCGCCGCATCGACGCAGCCCGTATTCTCGCCGACATGGGCTATAAAACCCGCCTCATCTGACACTCCGCCATGCTCCACATCTATAAAGCATCGGCCGGTTCGGGCAAAACATTCGCCCTCACCCGCCACTATCTCTCGCTCCTCCTTGGCGAACGCAATCCCGAAACGGGGCGCTGGCGCCTGCGTTCGGCACGCGAGGACGCCCACCGGCATATCCTCGCAATCACCTTCACCAACAAGGCCACGCAGGAGATGACCCGGCGCATCATATCGCAGCTCGCCATCCTTGCGCGCCGCGACCCCGATGCCGGACCTCAGGCCGTGTCACCCTACCTCGACTTTTTCACCGACCTCTTCCACACCGATGCCGACACGTTGGCCGAAACGGCCTCCGACGTGCTCGACGAACTGCTCGCCGACTTCGCCTACTTCCACGT
>CAZNGJ010000009.1:0-39526 GCA_964572615.1 uncultured Bacteroides sp. | reverse complement strand
AAAATAAAAACAAAATCGCACGGGATCTATGCGATAATCTTGGTTTAGTTTATTATATCCATGTGATATTTCTCTGTAGCATAATATTTCTGATTCACAACGTGCACAAGCGTTTTGAGTCGGTTTTTTATAGAAATCTTGGGGAATATTGATGAAACTATGAGGAGTATTGGGGAACGGCCTGAATTCCATTAAACTTATATTAATTTGTGTATGTTGCTATAATAGATTGTCGGCTTTGCTGTATGTTCTGAACAAATTTTGAGACTAATGTGTTTGATGTCGGACATTCACTGGACATTATTCGGCAATCGTTAAACAAACAAAACTTTACATAAACACGAGCTGTTATTGAATTGTAGAGTCCAACAGCAAATGCACACCGAATTACCCGGTCCACCACACTAAAAACCCCGGATTCATTTTGCCCGTCAGAAATAAAAGCACTAAATTTGCAAAACTTCCGATAATCGATAACCGACTATCTTTATGGCAAAAGAAATAGGGGCCAAGCTCCATACTATATCAATTGTGACAAACTATGGCAAGATATTGGTGTCTGCTTTGTCTAAATATCCTCAGGACAAATGGTCAAAGGCAGATATAGAATCTGCCAATCGAAAAGCTGTATAAAGAATCTGTAGATTATGTTTAATCGCATTGATTAGGTTGGCCTCCGTTCTTTCTCGAGCGCATCCACGCCTGAGAAAGAATGTATTATTGCCGATGGCATAATAAAACGTCCATGGGGATTATGGGGTGGTGGTCAGGGTGGTGGTCAGGTGGATGAGGAGGGGGTGGAGCTGGAGGTCGGCGAGGAGGTCGTTGGGGAGGGTGGCGTGACCGTGGATGGCGCCGAGGATGTTGCCGGCGACGGCGCCGGTGGAGTCGCTGTCGCCGCCATGGTTGACGGCGCTGATCATGCAGGCTTTGAAGTCGTCGATGTGTCTCAATACAGAGAATATCGCGATAGTCAGTGTCTCGTCGGCAACCCATCCTTCGCCGAGTTCGCCCTCGATGATTTGCCAATCCGGAAGCGGGCTTCCCTCTAACTGCACTGCTTTGTTTATCAATCGGGTGAAGTCTTCAAGCATGGCGTCATATCCGGGATACAGTGAGGGCAATTTATTGAGGGCGGTGTCTACAATTGTTTTGAACGAATCTGACGTAACAGGCTCTGCAGAAAGTATGCATGATTGGATAATCATGGCCTGTACGGCGGAAGCGAAGGTGCTCGCTTTATGGCCATGGGTCAGTTCGGCTGCTTCGCCGGCGGTTTTACCTGTCTGCTCAAGTGTCCATCCATGGGTAACACCATAGATGGCGATTGGAGCAATTCGCATAATGCCTCCGCAACCTTTGCTCACGTTTTGGGGATCATAACCGTTGCAGATGCAGTTGAGCGCAGTAAGGCATGTATTGCCGGGTGCGCGGTTCTGATTCAATTCGTCTATTTTTGCCAATCGGGAATCATAACCGATTCTTACTTTCTTGCCTACTTGGGGACCATACCATGCAATGTACGCATCGCATATTGCCGGCATAAGAGGTTTGCCGGTCTTTGCCGACTCGATAATTCCCTCGGCGGTGTATAATGTCATTTGGGTATCATCGGAAAACAAGGCTTTATCATGACGCAACGACTTGTCAAGCCATGGATAGCTTTTATCGTACCGGGTTATTCCGGCATCGCCATATTTGGCCTTAATCTCCGCAAATGAATAAACAAACTCTACCGGGTAGCCGAAGGCATCACCGATGGCTCCACCTACGAGTGAGCCCAGGCATTTATTGCGTATAGTATTCGTGTCCATAATTACATAATTATATGTTAACAAATGGGATATAAGAACGGTTGTCAAGAAGCGAGGGGAAGTTGGGCCGCAGGTTCGGGGGCGAGGGCTCCGGTAGCGACGTGTTTGGGCATTTTCTTCTCGGTGATGAGCGTCAATGCGCCTGAGGTCACGACGTTGCACGCTGTCCCGAATCCGTCCTGAAGTGTATAGAGGGTTGCGAGCAGGCCGGTAAAGGTGTCGATTTCGCCGCCGTTGAGTATCAGTGCGCCCAAGATGGTTGAGCAGGCCACATTGAGTCCTCCGGGGACGCCGGGTGAACCGATAGACAGGATGCATGCTACAACGGTGAACGTCACCAGGTTAAATACCGGAGGAAACATGCCGTAGAATACATAATATGTGGCGGCTACGAGGACGATCTCGGCTATTACCGAGCCGCAGAGGTTGGAGTTGGAGAACAACGGCAAAGTGAACGAGTAGGTGTCTTTGTCGACGAGGCGGCTACGGCTCATGCACTCCATGCTGACAGGCAAGGTGATGATGGAGGACATCGTGCCGAGGGCGGTGAAATAAGCCTTGGTATAGGCACCGAGCATTCTCCATCCGGATTTGCCTGTATAGGTTGTCGCGAAGGCGTATAATGCTACTATCCAAACAAGCTGGCACACCACGATGAGGGCGAGTATGGGCAGAAATACTCCCATATTGAATATCTGGCCGGTGTAGGCGATCAGTGCGAAGTTGCTTCCGATAAAGGAGGGCAGCAGGGGCTTCATGGCTTTTCGCATGAGCGTGAGGACCGCTTTTTGAAATTTCTCCAGTTTGGCGACTGCACATTCGCTGCGCGTGCGCCCTATCACGAGGCCGGTGGAAATGGCTGCAATAAGCGCCCACACCGGGTGCACAGTGGGCAGCACGAAGTCGGCAAGAGGATTCGCCGGCAGCCCGGTCAACTGTTGCTGCACCCCAAAGTCAAGGCCGGGAATCACAAACCGGCTGATGCCCAACGAGAAGAATGCTGCCGTTACGGACGACAGATAGGCAATGAGCATCGCGAATCCGAGCATCCCGGAGGCACGTCCGTTGAGTCGGGCCATGGCCGGTGCCATGCAGCCGAAGATAATCAGCGGAACCAGGAAGAATATTGCACGGCTACTTATCACTTTCACCGCCATCAGGGTCTTGCAAACCGGTACGGCCACGTCGGCCGACATTTGACGACATTCTAAACCTGCAACACATCCGAGGGCGATTGCCATCACGAGGATAAACACGGTATTGGTGAGTAATCTCTTCATCTTGAGCTTTGTTTTTAGATTATTTTGCCCTTAATGAAGAATCCGCCGCCGATGTAACCCTCCTCTGATGAAAATTATAATAAAAGTTGGTGAAATAATTCGGCGCCCGTCTTGAGGTTCTCCAGGATGTGAGTCGTAACCGCACCGTAATCCTCTCGGCCTGAGCTGAATCGCTCATGGATGAGCCATACTTCGTCGCCCATTATGGCAAACCGGCTTTCCGAAACCATCGAATTGGCCATGTTTACGAGTCCGGTCATCCGGTTGGAGGTGTCACGATCGAATACGCTCAGCCTGGGGATGGTAAACCTGACTGTATTGCTGCCTGATTTCCCGGGGAAATAGATACCTTTCAGTCCGTGATAATCAAAGAAGAAACCGAGGTTGTCACACGTTTCGGGATTACATCCCATGCTGAAGAGTGCGTCCCAGAACGGATCGCCCTCCAAGTCTCGTGCCATGCGGGCCAATGACCACAACTGAGTGAGATTGCTGACATCTGCCGTGCTCTCGGGCGTCAGCAGGCCCGTCGAGTCCAAACTACTGTTTATACTAAAACTTGTCATACTGCTTTCGTTTTTTATTATATAGAGTAGCCGGAGTGCTGGATTCTATCACTTATTAGACGGATTCTATCACTTATTATAGGTGGTAACGAATTGCAGGACGGCGCGGTGTTTGATATTGTAAACATTCGAAACTGGCGTATCAAGCATGCGGGCTACCTCTTCGGCTCCATAGCCGTCGACGAGCATCCACTTAAGGACCTGAACATACCGCTTGTTGGGCATGCGGTTAAATGTCGACTCGACATCCATCGCTATCTCAAGGGTCAAAGCATCGTCACTTTCGTTGTTGATGTCACCCCGTTGGCACTGATCGGAATGGTTCTCGAAAAGTAGTCGTGAGCGTTGCTGCATGAAGAAACGCCAAGCCAGCCTTACCATCCACGACTTCAACGAGCAATTGTTTTTGCCTTCGAAGGTTTGGAGTTTGCGCCAGTTATCGACCGACAAATAAAGGTACAGTTCGTTGACCAGTTCGTCATAATCGATTCGACCTTGCATCAAGGACCAGCGAATGTCGTTGAGGGTGTAGCGACATAAAGTGTAAAAGAACGATCGGGTCACGGCAGGTTCGCCCTTTGTCAATCCGCAGATGTATTCCGCGTCTGTGTATCCCTCGGCGGGATTATTAAAACTGTTAAGCACCATAAATGAATGTTTTTTCCATTTATGGTGCACGCCAATTCAAAGTAACCCATCCGGGTAATTTATTTTTCTGTTACTTCACGCAGCTGTTGAGGTGAAAAGTCAATGCGACGATCGCCGAACGCGGAGGTCTTTCCGTCTGGCTTGAGTATCACTAACTGCAGGTTGACCCCGTCCTTCTCCATCTGCTTGAACAGTGTTCCAAGCGAGAGATAGAGCATTAAGTCGCCGTCGCAACGCACTGCCGGATTCTTGATAAGGCCATCGTATCCTTTCTTAAAGTTCTGAAGTATCCAGCCGCCCTGCTTTGTTAGCTCCTCGGCAGTCACCTGACCGGCCTTTTCTTCCTGACGTTCGCTCCAACTGCGAAGCTGGATATACAGGGCTACGGAGTTGGACTCGCGGTCGAATTTTATGTCGCGGAACGTCCAGTGGTCCCACATCCCCGTGGGACAAATCCGTTGGATTCCTTCGACGCCCAACTCCACCTCCGATGCCGCTGTCTCCGAATCAGGATACAGTGGCGCCGCCGACGAACTTATTGCCTGAAAGAGAGCAACAATAAAACAAAACACAACTTTTTTCATAACTGTAGGTGTTTATGAGAGTAAATCCCAACAAGAAACTCCGTTTTTCTTGATCTGTAGAATAAGATATAGGACAACCACCGGAGCAAAACACATAACAAGAGAGGCGATAGTTCCAAAAGCACAAAGACTAACTATTCCACTTAAGCCTTGTGCAATGAGAATCAAAAAGAATCCATTTCGCTTCCAATCCAAAAGGAATTTGAAGCCTACTACCAATGCAAGGCTTAGAATAACCCAGGATAATCTTATAATAAATGGCTCCGGGTATCTGCTCATTAATCCCTTGGACGAGAACATCAAGGCAATATAACCGACTGTGGCGAGAATGTTGCAGACAAGACTTGCCCAAAGCCAGAAAGAGACAAATCCGTTGCGAGCCTTGGGAGCTTCCTCTTCCACAGCTTTCACCGAACTGATTGATTGGCCACAAAAACGACATTTTGACAGGATTGCGGGAGTCTCGCCTCCGCAGTTAGGACACTTAACGTAATTCATAATGATTGTGTTTGTTGGTAAGAATAGTATGTTATTTCTTTAATTTCTTAAGGAGGGAGGTGCGACGGCGGTGGAGGTCGGTGAGGCGGTCTTGGCACTGCTCTTCCTTGTATGCCTCTTTCTCGGTTAGAGTGTCCTTGCCTGCATATTGCTTCAGCGCCTCGGTATAGTCACGGATCAGCGAATCGGTATACTCCAAAGCCCGCTCGTAGTCTTTATCCATTATTATAGAGTCAAGAACCTCGAACGAACTATCACCGCCTCGATATATTTCACCATTGCCGAAATCGGGCATCGCAGACTCCGTCCCCGGAGAAGTCGACGGGGTAAACAACGTAGGACGAACAGCCCAGAAGCCAATGGCCAGGCATGCTGCAGCACTTACTCCGACTGTCCATCGGCGAATCAGTGTGCGCCGATGCACCTGTCGTGCTCTCATCTGCTGTTCGGCATCCCACTGCGCCATCCGGTCCAACTTCGACTTGCGGTCGGCTATGGCTTCGACTATCGCTTTCGTCTCCATATACTCGCGCCACAGCGCCGCGTCGGTCTTCAGATCGGCCTCGAAGGCGGTACGTTCATCGCGTGACATCTCACCACGCAGGTAAGCATCTATCCGTTCTTGACTATCTTTATGCATGGTGATAGGGTTTTAAGTTAAGGCGTTCGAGTTCGGCGGTAATCCTTGTCCGAAGCGTCTTCATACATTTTGACTTTCCGGTTTTCAGTCCGTCCTTGCTTTGATTCTCGCGACGGATGGCAAGAATCTCGTCAAGGCTTTTCTCCTCGTAGTAGAACAGCGTCAGTATCTCCTTGCAACGCTGAGGTAAGGCATTGACGCAGCGCTCCACAACCCATTGTGCCGTATTGTCATCCTGCTCCTCGTCAGGTGCATCGGGGACGATAGCTACATGGGACCCATATATCTCGCTCTCGCGGAGCAACTCGTAGTTCTTGTACTTGGCTATGGCCATCAGGTACGTCTTAAGCGAGGCCGACATCCTGCGGTTATTGCCGGCACGGTCGATGCGCCATGCGTAGTTATCGCGAACAAAGATACGCTTTGCCTGAATCTCCTGCCAAAGCGTCAGGAAGGAATCATGGAACAGATCCTGAGCTTCGCGCGCACCGGCAGCATAGTCGAACACCCCGACGCGGCGCTCCTTGAAGTAGCTCTGACACGACAGATAGAACGTCCGCTCCATGACGGCGTCGTTGCTTTGGAGTGCCATGATGACCTCCGCATCAGTATATTCGGGTATTATATTTTTCTTTCTTCCAAACATTTTTAGTCTACCATAATAAATGTTTAGTCTATCATTATAAATGCTGCCCAGTCGTATGGCTCGGGATAGCGGGTGCGGAAAGATGCTTTAGCCTTACGGAAAGCTTCTCTCTTGTCCCAACCGGAGTCGGCGAGTTGGCTATGAAACAATATCATGAAATCGGTGGTCGCCATATCGCTGACGGGCCAGAGGCTCATGACGAGGGTCTGAGCGCCGGCCTTCTTGAATGCCCGCTGGAGTCCGTAGACGCCTTCGTTAGTGGTTTCACCGAGGCCGGTCTCGCAGGCCGAGAGTACGACCATCTGCGTACCACTCAGGTCGAGTCCGGCAATGTCGGAGGACGTAAGCAGACCGCCCATAACACCATCGGGAACACTTCGTTTCAGGTACTCCGCATTGCCTCCCGACATCACCAATCCGGTCAGGTACATCGGGTTGTCGTATCCGTTGAGCGATGACCACGCCGGAACATTCTGTGGGGAATAGTAAAAACCGTGGGTCGAGATTAGGATCAGGTCGGGGCTGCGTCCACTCATGCTCATGAAGGACTCCTCGGTGCCATGTACGTTCATAAACTTCTTGGTTGCTATATCTCTTTGAGTCAGAATGCTGTCGATTCCTATCACCTCTGCTTCCGACATCTTCAACTTCGTGAAACCCCGATCTCCTTTCAGACCGGCTATACCCCGTCGCAAGACCGGATGGAGCGGTACGTCCGTTTCGCCTGCGCACGCCGCCATAGTCGGGCCGTCCACATCATATTCCAGCCCGCCAAACAGCCATGCCGTACGGAAATCGCGCAGGCGGCTGTTGCGGTCATAATCGAGTATCTCCTTCGAATTGGTAAGGCGGACGATGTCATATCGATCGCCCAAGATAGTGCCGTCAGTCAACCGTATGGCCTCGACTGCTATCTGATTCAGGATACCCGATGGCACAAAGTAGATTCTGTCCACTCCTTTCAGTTCGGCCATCAACGGTTCGAGAATGATATTGTACATTTCGGCCGAATTGTAGTCCTCGTACAAGTCGGTGTACTTGCCGTTGTTACTCGCGATGAGACTGTCCAGACTTGCCTGCTCAAAGACTTTCAGGAGTCGTGGCGAGCGCATACCTTTGCGTAACACGAAGGCGGCATAGACATGGCTGCCGTCGGTCTTGACAAAATCGGCAAAATCGACAACTGCAGTCTTATCGTCCAGGCAGTCTATTATTTCAGCAACTGTCGGAGTCGATACAGCCGGAGACACTCCTTTTTCCATCAGCCTGAAAGTCAACGCGCGATCGAGCGAGTCCATGCGTGCGTATACCTCCACGATGTCATCCCCTCGACCGTCTGCCCTGAGACGTTCGATTTCTTTACGGAGATCGGCAACCGCGGTATAGTCTGCGATTATGCGGGGGTCGGCAGACTTCTGTACCTGCTTGCCGACGGACTTCTCGGCCGCCAGCAACAAACCTTTGCTGAACATCAGCGCCTCGTAGGCCGATGCCGTAAAATCGTCCTCACTGCAGCCGGCGGCAATGCCGTAGGGTATCATATCCCACATCAAGTCGTTGAGCTCCGACCAGTAATGCCCTCGGGCATTGGCCGGGAGGTAGCGAAGGTCTTGTACGGCGATGTCGCGCGCCGTCACCCACGACTGTATGTAAAGTCGCGTTCCCTCGGTCAGTCGGCCGGCCATGGCTTCTATGTTCGCCAGATAGCGAAGCGCGGTTGCCGCCTCCATCGATTTGTCACCATAAACAGCCTTCATCAAGTCGAGATAGCGGCGATACTGGCGGCACGACTCTTCGTAACGGCCACCGTTATGGAGAGCCCCGGCGTATAGCGGCACGAGTGTTTCCTTACGTCCCCGCACGGCCGTGGTGAGTGGCGAAGCCGATATCAGACTGTCGGCCAGCTCGAAATTCCGGATGGACTCGTTCCACCGGCCCATCAGCGAGTACACACGGCCACGCTCGATGTGCAACTCGCCCTTAGCGAAGTCCGTTCCCGTGGCCGACACTGACTGCGCAACTGAGTCGATGCTCGCCAAGGCGCCGGCATAGTCGCCTGCCCGGAGTTGAAACAGAAAATGGTTGCGGTATATCACATACCGTTGTTGAGGGTTGTCCTCGAAGGCCTTCTTCCAATCTTCGACAGTCCGCGTGCTGTACACCAGGGCGCTGTCGGCTTCACCGGTTTTATCGTATGCATCGCGCAGTTTCAATAGGGCCGAAAATCGTTTTTCCTCTTTAGGTTCAGTCGTCAGAAAGCGCTTATAGCAACCTATCGCCACTTCCCAATCGCCATTCTGAAAGGCCCGGTTGCCTTGGTCAAGAAACAGGTTGGGGTATGCGGCCATACGGGTTTGGTTGGACATGAGGCTATCCAGTCGCGCAGTGTACCTTACAACTTCACTCTCATTATGCAGCGTGCGATGAACGGCTATCATGCTCAACAAGATGCCTGCCTGCTCCTCGACATTGTCCAGGGCTTTGGCCAAGCCTAAGGCATATTCGTATTGTTCGAGCGCCAATTTATTGAACCCGAAATGCGTGGCATTCAACACGGCCATCGACTTGGCGCAATCCATCACGTCCTTGTCTCGGCCGATGCGGCGGAAGCAGGTCAACGATTCGGCATACTTGGGATATGCAGCGTCGTAATCCTTGGCCATCTGCAGGTTTTCGGCCATAAAGTAGAGCGCCATGCCTTTGGCCCACACAGCACGGCTGCGGTCCTGGCTCTTGGGTTCCGCTATGTCGTATGCCTTGTCCAAAACGGTGATAGCTTCGGTGTATTCGTGAGCCTTTATCAGGTCGAGGGCGTGCGAATACGTCTCGACGAACGAATCTTGCGAAGTCGCCGTCAAGCCAAACAGGCAGTAAAAGAATATGGCCGTGAGATACCGCATAATTACTTGAAAAATCCTGCTAATAGGTGATCGCCGGAGAGGGTGACGGTCTGTCGGCCACGTTTACGATTGAGATTGACATACCGTTGCAAGCCTCTCAGAACTTTCTGATTGTCAAGGCCCCGAATTTCATAAAGATTTGAGAACAAGGCATAGGTCAACATGCCGTAGTAGCAGCCTTCCTTGGTACGGAGTTCGCAATTATTCTGTACATTGGTACATGCAGTGACCGTCAGCCAATCGGCTTTAGGCTTGGCCGTCTTGCGTAGCGTTGAAGTCACGGGTATAACAAAGTCATCCGAGGCGCCACGGACGTATACCTCCTCGCTGTCGGCACTCCCTCGGTCCGAGTCACCACTATGGCACGCATCGACCACAACAAGTATCCGCCCCGACGGGCCGACCCGGCTTTTAATCTCCGCGAGCAACGCGGCTATCTCATCGTCAAGCAGGTGATTCTCGCCCTTATAGGATTCGGAATAGGCGTACATCGCGTCGTATGGCACCCACGCTTCGTCCCAACCATCGTCTTCGTCACCGCTGACATCGGTTACTTGCTGCCCGTGCCCCGAGAAGTGGATGTACACGACATCACCGTTTTTGCACCGCCCGGCTAAGCTATGGAATGCCTCCGTGATAGCAGCCTTGGTCGCCTCATTGTTCGTCAGGGATGACACATCAGTGTAGTCACAAAGGCGCAGCATCTCCCTGACCACCGGCACATCCCGGTCGCCATGGATGCGGCTCCAGGCTCGGTCGCGGTACTCCCCCACCCCGACAA
Source organism: uncultured Bacteroides sp. (assembly GCA_964572615.1). Lineage (GTDB taxonomy): Bacteria > Bacteroidota > Bacteroidia > Bacteroidales > Muribaculaceae > CAG-873. Next base: position 29,169 of record CAZNGJ010000009.1, on the reverse strand, counting down.
CAAGCCCACGCCGCGTCTGCCCGTACGCACCGCAGCCACAGACAATCAACATCAACAAAAATAAGTATCGCATTCTCAGCAAACCATGTACTACGAGACCACTCATCTACTTATCTCTGGTTATCGGGTTATCGGGCGCTTGTGCTTCGCCTTCGTCTGGCTCCTGTGGTGTGGCAGAAGCATTATGCTGAGGTCGTCTCTTCGATATTTCATACATCATATCAGCACACTCATGTCGCAACTCCATTTCTAACTGACGCGGATGAATACGGAAAGGCGATATATGAAGGTCCCTGGTGGGCATTTCAGTCCTTCTGACTAAACCAATATATCTGACAACTACGCTCATTAATTTTTTGAATACTTTGGATTCTCTTTCCAAATCAAGAGGACATAATATTTTTCCGTTCCTTATTGTCTCGTATATCTGAATAGTCAAATTTTTCAGATATGGATTTTTTGTCTTTTTCATTTCATCATCATCCCAGACATCATGAGTATCAAGATAATTGGCCGCCTCCATCAAGTTGTCTTGGTCTGACTTCTTCTTAGATTGGGGCTTTTCATCGGATTTTTGTTCTTTACTCTCTTCGACTTTTTTGGTCTCCTTTGGTTGTTCTTTAGGCTGATCTTTGACCTTATCCGATGATTTAACCGAGTCCGTAGCCTCGGCCGGTTTTTCTTCTTGTGTAGAAGTCTCAACTTGGCGGTACACAACCTCGTGACGCTCAGCCACATTACCACAAGCAATTATCGTCAGTACAAACAGTATCAGTTCGAGGACTCCGAACAGCTGATATATATGGCGACAGTGCTCCGGATCCCAGCCGCTTTTCAGTTGACTCCATGTTGATTTGCTACCCGATTTGAGTTGTAGAACAATCAACCATACTCCGACCACCACCAGGAATCCAAGGGACGCAGGCAATCCTGACTTCAACAAACTCTGATAGATTACGGCAAGCAATACCGCCGAGAGCGCCAACAGATAGAAGCCGGTCCGTCGCCATCGCATCATCAGTATCACACCGAGTACATTGACTAAGTTTAGAATACCGATCAATCCGTGGGCTAAGACAGCCTTATACACCGAGTCGCCATACATATCCATGACGGCGTCTACTCCAAATGCCAAGTAGCCGAAAATGCCCAACCATAAACACAAGGTCAGGAAACCGTTGCGCTGCTTATTGTTCTCTGCCATAACTATCGTTTAGTTCAAAATGAATAGGTGTTAGTTGAAGTGCCATTGGTCTTCCGGGAGCCATGTGAGGCCCGACCAGATGTCGAGTTCGACGCGTTTGCCCGATTTATTTGGCACGAATTTGTTGACAAACAAGAATGTATAGCCTTTGGCGTGAAAGGCGTAGACCTTACCGGTGCAATATATCCCATTTGCCTTGTTCTGTCCTACAAAAGTGTACGACAGTGCATCGTAGCCATGAAACTGTTCCTCCTTCAAATAGCACATATCCTCATACATCGGCGCTTCTAAAAATTCGTCCACATGAACCTGGATAAATTCTTTCAGGTCGACTTTCTTGTCTAAAATGTAGGAGTACGTGTATTGATAGCGGAGGTTTTCCGCTTTGTTGGCATACGCTTGAGCTCTACTATGCGCACCCGAGAATTTATCTATGCCCCGGAAATCGTCAACTATTGTCCAATCAGCGGGAATGATTAGTTGATAAAAGGAATTGCTCACTTGAGCGTCGACCTCAGGCGCGCCTACCATCAGAAAGCCCACTACGAGCCACACGTAAAACACAAACTTTCTCATAATCTAACTATTTATTGAAAAATTTATGAATTATTACGGTATCTTATGTCCATACTTGTCAAACCAGTCACCTTTATCGGGTTGGCCATCTTTGAACGTACCCATAAAATACTCGCCATTCTTCTTAATAGTATACGTTCCCACATAATATTCATTTGCCTTAAAAGTTCCCTTAAAAACATCTCCATCTGAAGTAGTATACACGGCAGGTCCTTCCATTACACCACTTACAAACGCCCCTTCATATTTACTTCCTATATATTCACCGCCAATAATGAATGCTTTACCTTCCCCATGCGGTATCATTGTCTCAACTCCGCTGATTGTGTCAAGGATCACCTCTCCAAAATATTTGGCCTGTCCAAGAGGGGATTCCCATGGCAAATCTGATACTTTCTTGATTGTGTAATCTTTAAGCTCGACTATCTCAAGTCCCTCTACCAACTCCTGTTTATACTGTGCAATGAGGTCTTCATAGTTAATTTTTGGCCTAATTCCGACTGCTATAAGCATTGTAACAAAAAGTAAAAGGCCTGTTCCCGCAAAAACTTGATACAAATGGCGGCAATGCAAGTAATCCCATCCCGACCAAAGATGACTCCATATAGTCTCATAATCAGAAGCGTCAGTTTGGAGGATACCCCATACAATTACCGGCATACCCAAATTACCGATAGAATCTATCGGAGGCAATCCTAATAAAAAGTAAGACATAAGCGCATTAATCACAGAGACTCCTACTAAAAGAAAGAAGCCTGTTTTAATCCAACGCATCAAGAGAATTATACCAAGAATACAAACTATACAAAGAATAGATGTAACCCCGAACATCAATATTCTTTCTGTTTCAGGAACTCTAAACATGTATATAGCACAAAAGATCGCTTGTGCCACATACCAAAGTATGCCGATCCAGAATGCTACTGTTACTCTTTTTTTACGTGTAATTACGTTATCTTCCATATTGCTGAAATGCGTATATTTTATATTATTTTGTCCTTCTCGTTTCCTTGATATTAATATGTCTTTCAAGGACTTTCTGATCGTCTATCCAATACTCGAATCTCGTTTCTCCCGGGTAGAAGCCCCCTGTATCGCACCATCCTATTTCTTCGAAAAAAATTGCTCCTATCCCCGGTTCGATAGTGAAGGTTTCTTTGTTTGAGAATCCTTCAACTGGATTTGATCCTTGAAGTAGTGTGCCATCCGAATTAAAAACCCTCGTATAAATAGTTACTACTTGTGGCGTATCAAATAAACTTTCGTAAATAATTCGAGTAGACATATATTTGACTTCATCACTATAGAAATCATCCGGCTCTAAACGGTATGGCTCTCCTCTTTCATTAACTGCACATCCCGTTGCTGTTATAACCTTAAAGAAAGGATTTTCTACAACCGGAATACTACCAGAATATATTCTAACTTTCTTGTCATAAAGTTGTTTTCCATCGGCCCAAAATTCAAAGGTGTACACACCGGGCTTCAATCCTCCCCTTTTTGTAGAGCCTATTGATGTCATTAACTTCCTTACGTTGCTACCCGAAGTAGGGGAAAAGGTTTTTGAAGACGTATACTCTTGAGTAGAAGTTAGGAGCCGAATTAATTCTCCCGACTCCCTGAGTATTTTAATATCCATTTGTATATCGCTACTTCCTTCCGGGTTCTCACAACTATATTCAATAGTTACTCCGAGAAACATCAATTCCTGCGAATGCAATTTTGAACCATACGGCTCGATTACATGCCCTTCTACGTCTAAATTCTGAAATAAAGCATCAGTCACAACAAACTTGAACTCATTTTTTGGCGTATCTTGCTGAGGCTGAAGAGTTACAGACTTCGCATTAACATCGTTTTTACGTCCTGCATATTTAGCGTCCGTGGGCACAGGAGCTTTTCTCGACGCACTCGGCGTTTTGGTTGGCGAGACACTCTTGCTTCGTTCAATCTTGCCTTGTGCTAAACTTTCGAAAGGAAACGCGAAAAGCAAACAACTATTTATCAATATAAATAAAATTAAGCGAGTCATGGGAGGGGGTTATTTTAGGAGGTCGGAATAGGGGATGAGGACTTCGCATGTTTTGCCTGTGGTGTTACCTTGGAATTTCAAGCCATAGCCTTTTTGAGCCTTAATGCATAACGCTTTGGTAGCTTTATTATTAGGCTTATTCAACGACTGCTGAGCCTCTCTCTTTTTATTGTCAGTATCTTGAATCAAAAAATCCATATCTATTTTGTTTTCATCTACGCCATACAGATTCATTAAATACTCACCATCGAGATAAATACGATTAAATGTAAGTCCGTTTCCCACTATTTGGGGCAAACGAAGATTGCTGATTTGAATCTGTCGGGTCAGTTCGTCAACGGCTTCTTGAATACTGTCAGTGGCATTACTATCTGCCGCGAAGCTTTCTTGTTCAGCTTCAGATTTGAGTACATGCCAAGGGGCTGTAACGATTACAAGGACAGCTAATGCTATCCCTATCCCTAAAAGGAGAAGGACGAGCCAACCTTTGCGCTGTTTATTCTTGTTGTCCATTATCGAGGGTGACTATGTGGCCGGGGTTATTTCTTGACTTGGATGATGAGGATGCGGTTGTTGGCACTCCAGAAGGTGGAGGGGTTGGTGATGCGCAGGGTGTAGTTGTCGTCGCTGACTTTGTCGAGCGAGTACGAACCCTTGGGAACGTCGCTAAGAATCTTGGGCGACTTGCCGCGCACATTGATAGTCTTGAGGGTGCGGATATCGCCTTTTGTGAGGGCCGACTTGTTGATTCCCGAGAAGTCTACTTTCTTTTTCTTGAAGATTTTGCCTTCCTTCTTGAGGATGCCGCGGGCTACGAGCTGGTCGTCGGTGCCGACAACGTAGTACACCTCGTTGAGTTGAGCGTCCTGGTGTGCTATCTGCTGCTTCTGTTCGGTATTGGTGGTGCGCTCGGCGGCGATGGTGTCGCTCATCAGCGAGACGCGTTCCTCGAGTACGGCCACATTGAAATTCTTGGCGTTCACTTCGGCCTTCAGGCGGTCGACCTCGGCATCCTTTTGCGAAAGCGATGTCTCGAGGAACTCGATGATGCGGTGCAACTGACCTATCTGGGCGGCGTTATGACTGAACTTTTCCTCGAGGGCGCCAAGTTTTTCGCGTTGCTCCCGGATTACCTTGGCCAACACCTCGAGGCGGCTGCGGATACCCTTACGGCTCAGTCGGTTGCCCTCTTCGTCGATACCGGTGATGATTACCTTTTCGTGAGCGGCGATGGTGTCGAGACAGAAAGCAATCTCGGCCATAGCTGCTGTCATGTTGTCGAGGACAGCCTGTTGCTGGGTGTTGATGCGCTTCAACGAGTCGCGCTCGTGCGTCCAGGGATCTTCTGTGGCGACAGGGGCGTCGCCACCGCACGAGGTTATGGCCGATGACAGTACGGCCGGTATAGTCAGGAGTAATAACAGCTTTTTCATATCTTGATTTTATTGTTGCTATGTTCTAATATTTCAGTTAGTTTCACTTTGAAGTCCTGCAAATTGTCGACAGGCGGGCAGATGGTCCATTTCCGCTGACTTTCGGGCGGGAGAGCATCAAACCAATCCAGAATCTGCTGCTGACTGTCCGAAAATTCGCCCAGGTGGACTTTGCGGATGTAGATGATGTCGTTGACGTTATGTTCCTGCGCCATCAGCCCCGAAAGAAGGAGGTGCTTGAGGGCGAAAACACGATGGTTATATTCAGATTGAAGGTTCTGCGGGATAGAATCTATCATCGGTTCGATGGCTATAACCTCGTCGAGGGTTACATCGACCCAATCGAGAAGTTCGTACGATAGCGGGCGGGGCTGCTCAACGGGTTCCTCCGGCTCGATTATCAAAGGCTCTGGTTGGGGCTCCGGTACGACGGCCTTGGTGGTCGGCAGGAAGGCCATTAGTCCGAGGACGATAAGTGCCAGGACTGCCGACAGCTGATAGACATGGCGAAAGTGGGCGGTGTCGACACCGCCGGACATCTGCGTTAACAAGCCACGTTTATTCTTGCCAACCTTAATCACCAACATTACATATATGATAATTAGAACCAGTGCTTCCACACCATATAATACGCCCTGTAACATGTCGTTACCCCACAGGGTTTCAACCGTTTCGTGGAACCATAATGCCACCGCTAACATCAATGCGATGTAGTCGAACATTATGCCGTAGTATCCTAACTTCTTCCACCGGAACATCAGCAGATAGCATACCGCGGCGAACAGCCCCGTCAGGCTGACGGTGGCGTATACATACACACCGTCAGCCTCGGGCGTCACGAACATCCACACCAGTCCTAAAACGAACTGTAGGATGCTGACAAGGAGCATCGTCTTGAGTACCGCAGTTGCAAACGCGGGACGTTGTTTATCGGTTGCCATCAGCTCTTACTCTTTCTCGTCGTCGGTAGTACCCAGGCGTTTCAGGGCTGCCGAGGCGTCTGAGGCCACGGCATCGCCGGAAGCTGCACATTTGGTGTACCATGCAACCGCCTGGTCCTTGTTGCGGCCAGTGCCCATACCGGTCTCGTAAGCCTTGGCGACCTCGAACATGGCCTTGGCGTGGCCCTTCTCGGCGGCTTTCATGAAACGGTTGAAGGCAACGACGGCATCTATATCCTCTTCCATATAGATGCTCCCAAGGTCGTAATTAGCATCGGTACTACCCTTATCGGCAGCCGCTTTCAGCAGGATTATGGCCTGATCCGAGTCGGCTGCTACGCCGCGACCATTCTTGTACATCATGGCCAGTTGGTACGCCGCTTCAGGATTGGAGGATGCCTGTTGCTTCAGCCCCTTAAGGGCTTTCTCAAAGTACTTGTCGGATTTGGCCTTGTCCTTGAACGGGTAATACTTGCTGACGTATATCTCGCCCATCTTCAGACACGCCTTCGCATAGTTCCGGTCAGCCGCAGCCTTGAAGTATCCGTAGGCTTTAGGCAAAGACACCTCACGGTGGTTGCGACCGTTCTCGTACTCTTCGCCTTTCTTATACATCTCGACGGCTGACATACCACCAAGTATCGCCGGCGAGATGTCGACAAAGTCGTTGACCGACTCCACGGTCTCGCCGAGGCGGTTGAGGGCAACGCGCGCATCACTCTCCAACTCCTTGGCATACTGCACCGACTTGCGATAGCACTGGATGGCGGTGGTCAGGTTGGGGGCAACGCCCTGGCCTTTCTCGTACATCTCGCCCATCTTGTAGTAGGCATCCGTGCGGAACGCGTTGTCGCTGCCGCTACACAGTTTATACAGTTCGAGAGCTTTCGGGAAGTTGCCTTTATTATAATAAAAGTTACCAAGATCGTATGTACACCAGGAAGTGCCTCCATCAATGGCCTTCTCATAATATTCGACCATCAAGTCTTCATCCTTGGCAACTCCAAGACCATCCATATAACACTCGGCAAGATAGCTGTATGCAGGCACATAACCTTCGTCAGCGAGGTATTTGAACAGTTTGAACGCCTTACTGTAATCCTCGTCGTCGTAATATTGCGTAGCTCGTGCATGTACGCCTTCCTTATTGCCGGTCAGATCCATGCCGCCGAGGCCGCTTGTTATTACCGTGACGATTTGGTTATGTGCTTTCTGCTGCTCGTCGAGGATTGCCTCGTAGGTCTGCTCGAAGATTCCGGCATCCTTGCACATCACGTCGGAACGGAGGGTGTAAAATTCCTTATCACACGCCAGTTTGACGGTCTTGTTTAGGTTAATCAGCGAGATGAGGGCCTCCATGTTCTGACGCGTGTAGTCCTTCTCGCTGTCGTAGGGGTACTGCGAGTAGACTGTGTATAGATACGGGCTGTTCCAGCTCTCGTCGATAACCACATAGTGTTTCACTCCGTCTTTCGTGAAGGCGATGTCGGCATCCTCGTCGCGTGTCGGGGTCAGTCCTGCCGCTTTGAGTTGTCGCATTATGTCGAGACGCAACGCTTTCTGCTCGTCGGTCTGGCTCTTTGCTCCGGCTGTCAGCGCAAGGCCAAGAGCCGCTATTGCTATAATTATTTTCCCGGTTTTCATCCTTTAGGTGCTATTTTAGAATACACTTTTTTCATCAACGACAGCAAGTCGTAGAGGGCATTGTTGAATTGAGTAGGCGATGTGACAAACATCTCTGCGGCGAAAATCACCTTTTTCTCCTTGCAGTACACCTTGATGCCGGGGGTCGAATTGAGCGCGTTGAGTTGCTTCAACACGCTGTCACGCTTGATATTGTCGTCAAAGTTGACATAACGGCAAAGGCGGACATACATAGGCTTAGTGGCCGACTCGTCAATCTCGATAAAGTACTTGTCGCCGTCGCTGACAAACATCAGACCGTCGTCACGGCGCTCGACTGTGTAGCCCTTGCTTTTCAGCCGGCCCTCGATGTCGGTGCGCAATTCCTCCTGCTTGGCACTGAAGCCCGCAGCAACAGACGACAGCACCGAGACAGCTGCAAATATAAATATAATAAAACGTTTCATATCAATTGATTAGTTCTTGCTTAGTTTATTTATCTGAAGATTCCTTGGTCTTATTCGGGCTCTTTGCATTCTTTTTCTGCACCTCGTCCAAAAGTTCTCTCAAATATTTGGTGCGAATACCGTAATTAAAACCTTGGGTAAGATGGACGCCGGAATTATTAATGGCCACTAATTCACCCTTATTGTTGACTACAGGAGAGCCACTGCTACCTCCCATAGTTGCGGCGCTATAACCGATGCGGTATTTTTCGCTTTTATTAGTGATTTTGCCGGGCTGAGCCTGTGGTTTGATTGCGTCCTGGACTTCCATTTCTTGCAAACCAAGACCTGCATTATAACCTATGACTGTTATTTCGTAGTTGTCGGGGATTTCTCCATCCATCAGATCTTCTTCCGGCACGTCGAAAACAAATGCGTCTTTAGGAATAGACTGTTTATTGGCGACCTGAACAATAGCGACATCCTTCTCGAGTACACCACCCGGTTCGCCCACCGCCTTTGGTCTGGACAAGGGAATGAGTTGGGAAATATCCAGACCATCTTCGTCATACTCCAAACGTGTTCCCGTAAAAGCGGCGTATGTATGTACGCGCGTGTTTAATTTGAAATCAGCAGTATTCAGAATCTTATCATACAGGCGCAAGTATGCCTGATTCTTTTGTAAAAGATTGCGGGTTTCAAAAAACTCTTGGTTAACAGCACCAATAGCAGCTAATCTCTGTAATTTATCGTTGAGAATATCACAATTACGTTGAGCTTCATCCTTTTGCTGTTGCATAATCACACGTAAGAACTTGATAGGATCTTCTTCAAGTTGACCGTCGACCACATGCTTATTTGTAGCCATCAGCCCGTCGTCCGAAATCAGAAAACCGGTACCGGTCCAGATTCTTTGATTTGCCTTTTCCTTATCAAATGTGACATTAGCCAACTTACCTTCTTTATCGAAGACAAACCAAACCTTGTCCAATATTTGGCCATCTTCCATATTAATAGGTACATTAAGATCGGCTGAATACTTAGCCATGCCGATTACCATGGCTACGCCGGTTTCCATCTCGTCGATGGTGGGGATGTCCTTTTTGTGCATGTAGTCATAGAGCAACTTGCCGCCAATGCCTAACAGCAACAGAACGGGCAGCAACAGCAGCCACTTCCAGTTGAATCGGTGCCGTGGTTTCTTGCCCTGGAGTCGGATGGTATACTCGGTTGTTTCGGGGGTGTAGTTCAGCTTGGTTTTGATGGTTCCGCTACCCTTGGTGTATAAGGTCAGGTCGACGTCGCCGGGCGAGAACACTTCCGACGGGAACTCGGCGCGGCCGTCCTTGTCGGTGGTTTGTTGACACGGTGTCGTGCCGGCATTAACATCGATGGCAACACCTTCGAGGGGTTTACCGTTCTTGTCGAGCAGGGTGATGCCTACCTGAGCGCGTACAACGCGTTTGATCGTGAATTTGTACGGAGCCTTGGCATTTTCCGATGTCACGGAGTACTCCTGCGAGTTGGCATAATTGGCCGAGTCGATCACGATAAACTTCTGGCCTTCCTGCATGGTGGGCAGCTGTATCATGCCGTTGGTACCTGTGTTGAAAGTGGTGTCCTGGCCGGAGATCACAACCTTGACGTCGTAGTTCTCGACTACGTTGCCGTTCTGATCGTCAACGAACAGGATTGGCGAGTAGTTGACGAACTTCTTAATATGGACATCGTACTGCTCCACCTTAGGCTCGACCTCGAAGACACGCTCCTGGATAGCCGGTATGTCGGGGAACTTAACGCCAAACGTCGAGTGATAAGGCAGGTTGCCCAAATCGAATACGCCGTTTTCGTCGGTATATCCCTCCCGCTCGCCCGCATCGGTGCGCACCGATACACGCTCGTCGTCGACGGGCTTGCCGTTCTGGTTGTTAACGCGGATTACGACATGCTGCTCTTTCTTATTTTTGGGGGTTACAACTTCGGGCTTATCCTCGGGTTCTTCCTTCGGATCGTCCTCCGACTTCTTTTTCCGGTCTTCGTCCGGTTCTTCCTTTTGGGGTTCTTCGGGTTTTTGGGGTTTTTCGGGATCGGTTTTTACTGTCGTACCCGTGTCGGCGGGTTTGTCCTTATCGCCCGTGCCGGCTGTGCCACCTCCTGTCTTAATGTCCTTATTACCGAACACAGGGTCGTCGTTCTGACCTGTCTTTTCGTTTAGGCGCTTGATAAGGCCTCCCGTGTCGGGGACTCCGGTATGAGCCAACTTGTAGCCCCAACCGGCCAGAACGAACCGGTAGCCGTCGTCGGTCTTGCGATAGAAGATATAGTTATCGTCGGGCACATCCAAAATCTCGTCGACAAAGGGCGACAGTTCGGACGACTTGCTCAGCTCGTTCCTAACAGCCTTCAGCTTGTTATTGAGAGCGACTTGTATGGCGTTGGCTTCGTCCTTGGGTGCTTCCGTGAGTGGTGTGTAGTCGGCATCGTCGGAAGCATCCCACGACGTGTCTACCGACTTGGTCCTAACGTCCGCAAAAATATTGGCCTTTGGCCCTAACAACATCCTGAGACGCGAATATACGTTGTTGTAGTTGAGCTTCAATCGGGGACTCAACTCCTTATTATTGACTTTAAGTATCTGTTTCATGTTACTTTTGATTCAAAAAAGAAAAATCGACGGACTTAAGGTTTAGCAAATCTTTCTTATCTATTGGGGACAAATCTCCTCGTTCATATATGTATTTGTTCAAAATATCGGCCGTGTACGGGATCTCCAACAAGTAGGAAGCGCCTTCACTGTTGGCCAGTTCTTCTGCAGACTTCTGAAAATTATCAGCTTTTGCCGCTTGTAAAACTTGAGCCAGTTTCATCATATAGAAACTATAATCGTTTACCTGGGCCACGAGATTATCAAATTCTTCCTGATGTTCCTTCAGAACAGTATTATTTTCGGATGCCTCCTCAATAAGCCTGTTATTCTCCTTTTCATCGTAGACACGCATCAGGCTTTCCATCATTCGGAAAGCAAGACGGTATGCCTTGGTCTTCTGTTCGTCTAAATTATTCAACTGAGTCTGGATTCTGTACCGATCCGGATAGAGTTCTGCCAAACTTTTCGATGTGCTTTTCGCTTTGGGTTTGGTTGCTGAGCGATCCTTCACTTTCTCAAGTTTAGCTTGAACAATAGCGATTTGTTTTTGAAGTTCGGCTATTTCATTCAGGAGATAAGGGATAGCTTCATTCTGCAGCCCTTTCTCGATTTCTTCTAAGTCGGATTGCGATATCTTACTGTTGCTTTTAGCCATACAACCCAAAGAACAGAGAAGCACAATAAGTACTAATGATATGTATTTCATGACAGCGCTTATTTATTATTCCTATTTATTATTCCTATTTCTTCTTCTGTTACGTATTCTCTCGTCGTCGGTGAGTTGCGCGGGCTCGGGTTCCGTTTTAGACACTGCGGGTTCGGTCGGAGTTTTAGTGTTGTCAGGCTCTTCAACTTTAGGCTGAGTCGTATTGGTCTGTCCGGTGTTAGTCGGTGCCGAATTGTTCGGCTTCGCCAAATCCTTCTGTCCCGAATCACTCTTATCTGAATTTTTCTTTTCTGATTTATTCTTATCCGATGCTTTGTTATCCGATGCTTTGTTATTGGACTTTTGAGAAGCCGACTTGTCCTTGTCTTTGCTGTTATCGGACTTACCCTTCTGGTCCTTTGAATCGATCGCCTTTGAACCGTCAAGCTGATCTTCTGTGGGTATATCCACCGCCTGGCCGCTCTTGGCGCGCTCGATAAGTTCGCGCAAATTGTAGTTGTCGCCGTCTTTGTAATCAATATCTTGATATGTATTATCTAAGAGATATTGAAGCACCTCTTCGGTCTCATTCTGATCCTTGATAGTATTGAAACAGAAATCGCGCCACGTACGCACTTTCCCGTCGAGTTTAAGATTCAGTTCGGCCAATTGATCCTGCAATTGCTTTCGCTCGTTGTAACATTCGCTCAATTGGCGACATTTCGCCTCTAACGGATCGAAATTAAGCCGCTCTTTCTCGGCAAAAACGGGAATGGCTGCCATGCAACCGGCTATTGCTATTATAGTCTTTTTCATAGGTTATTTGCTTGGATGGTCAACAAAGTGGGACAGTCTCGACCGAGCGCTACTGTTGGTCGAGATTTGGTTGAATCGCATCTGGTCCTCAAGGAGTTCCACATCGTCGTGAGTCGAGCGATAGTGATTCTCGACGGCGCGCTCGAGGTTCATGTAGTAATCCGACTCGGCGGCAGCGCGATTGGATGCCAGGCCGGCAACCTTGCTGCGTATCGAGGGGTTCTTGCTGAAGTGCGAGTTGTAATACTTCATGGCGTTGATGCGGTTACGGGCAGCTTCGGCCGAGATAGCGCTGTAGGCCCGGAGCGGACGCGAGTAACGCGCCGCGCTGCTAAACGACAACAGGCCGGGCAACTGGTGATATTCGGCGAGGATACTCGATGCGTCGGTCAGGTTGCTGTTGGCGCCGAATGTATCGATCTTGTCAGTCAGGAACGCCAACATCTCGTCGGAGGCGCTAACGGTTTTGGCCGGATAATCGGCCTCCTTGAACAGTTCGTCGACCTGCTTGTAGAGATAGGCACACGATGTCGCAAACAGATACTTCTGTAGGGCAGACTCCTCGCCGTTGGTCAGCAATTCACCCTTGCTGGCCACGCAGTCGGTGTGTATGCCCGACTCTATCTTGTTGTAACCGGCTTCGGTCCAGTTGCCGTCCTGACACAGCTCGTCGATTTGAGCCTTCCATTCGTTGGCCTGCTCCGAGCTGAAATCCTGAACGTCATCTTCCTCGCCGGCAGGGGCGATGATATACATTAACCCGATGACTGCGCCAATCACCGCGGCCGCAATCAATATCAAACTAATTATCTTCTTCATAGCTATCTTCTCTTTCTTCGGGAACTTTGACTTTTAATGCGGTTTGTGCAGTATTCAACGAAAGCTGAGCTTTTGCAGTAGCACCGGTGACAAACTTTCCTTGCGGATTTGTGCATAAGCCTCTTTGAAAATCTCTCTGTAATTTAGCTTTCTCGGTACGATCCTTTACATCGTTGATTTTTTTATTAAGCTCAATTAACTTTTTTACTATTCGTTGCTGAGCAGGAGACAGTCCGGCCGCACTTTGAGGGCATTTGCCATCTGTAATATCCTTTAATACTGCTAACAGAGCTGCTTTTCTTGTTTTTTCCTGAGGCGTAACTGCTTCGGTGCTATTCACGTCATCATAAGTACTTGTTATTTGTTCAAAAACAGCCTTAATCGTACCACCGACTTCCGGGCCACGTTTGGCTTCTGATTTGGGCGGTTCCGTGGGGGTATAATAGGCTTTAGTCAAATCCAATAATCGGGTTGCCAACGCTAAATTCCTATCCTTCAAATTGGTTATAGCATTAGTAATATTATTGTAATTTCTTTCGTTTTTGACGTATTCGGCGCCATTCGGGCCTACCAAGTTCAAGTAGTACTTAATTTCCGATTCTTTGACATTAAGGATAATATCGCAATCCTTAAGATTATCGAGGGACGCTGTTTCCTTAAATAGCTCAATCCCGTCCAAAGAGACGTTAACTACCACTTTTGCATCCTTTTCCGGAGTAAAGGTTACTTTGTACGGATAAGGATTGGTGGGATTTTTTATCTCAGTCTCATTATTTGGACTAACTGCCACTGTCAAGCGCTTCATTGTTTCATTGCTGATAGCATCATGCGTATCAGAAGCATCGCAAATAACAAACTCGAAAGTTTTTGTAACCTTGGTTTCTTCGGTGTCGGTGTTGTCCGCGACGAGTTCGGAGTTGTCGTCGGGGTTGGGCTTGGTGGCATCGCCGCCGAAAAGGGATACGCACAGCCATATTACGCCGGCCACGATGAGGCATCCGGCCAGGCCCATGGCGCCGTAGGTGAGGTACTGCTTGCGGCGTCTGTCGCGGAGTACCTGCTCGTTGTCAGCGCTGTTGTCTCTGCCCGTGATGGTCACACCGGTTTTGTTATTGGGCTTGGTGCTGACGGTACGGTTATTGCCATGCACAGTGGCATTGGCAGTACGGCCGGCAGCCCCGGAGACAACCGCTGGGCGGACGGACTTGGGCTTCAGTTCATAATTGGTGCCGACGGGTACGTTAACCGTCTCGTAATAGTCGGATTCAATGAGCAGATCCCAGTCGCTCTTATGGCCCGTAAGCCGCTCGGATATGGCCGATGTGACGTTATGGAAGAGCTTTTTCTCGCCCGTCAGCCTGTTGGTCAGGGTAATGTTTACGGGATCAATCTTCATGGGACGATTATTCCTCATGGGTTCGAATTGCCATGTCCATCCGCGCTCGACATTGACGTTGAAGACAGAGTCGTTGCGCAGACGCTGCAGGTCGAGGTGCAACCCGGCACCAACCACGGTGTATTCGTGGTTGCCGCTATGGATTGTCTTGGGTCCGTAAATCTCCTTGCCAATAAAAGTATAGGTTTCGGAGGGCAAGCTGATGTGCGCTCCGTTGCCGTCGATGTAAGGACGCACCATCTGGAGCGGTACCGGGTTAGAGCCTTCGTAGAAGCGGAACGTGATGGTCTTTTCCTCCTGCGGGAAGCGGAAGGACAGCACTATGGTCTCGCCGCCCTCGATGGAGGCCATGATGGTGTTACCAGCCTCGCCGTTGAGCACCTGGGCGTAGGTGAAGTTCTTGTTGGGCAGGTCCTTTTCGCCTTGCTCGGGCTGGATATTGGGGATGCGGTCCGTTAGACGCACCTCGCCGGGCACGGGACGGCGCCCGTTCTCGACACGCACCTTGTAGGTGATGATTTCCTCGGCGGGTTCGTCGATGTTCTGCGGAGCGTTTTCGGCAAAGAACACGTGGTGGTAACCCTCGTACGACTTGCGCATCAGCGACGCCAGATACTTCGGCATACTCTGCTCGGTGGAAGCCACATAACCGATCTTCTTGTTGGGAGTGGTAATATCGATAGTTTCATTGACGGGCTTCTGCATACGGTCGCTGACGAGCGTGAAATGCGACAGGATATCCGAGTAGTGGTCCTGCATCAGAACCGACGGGTTCTGATTGACCATATCCTTGACAAAATTCCGTTCCCTAAACCGCTCGTACACCTCGTTGAGCAACTTATACACCGCCGCCTTATCGGAAGAGCTAAGCGTCCCGTTAACCAATTGATTACGTGGTATTAGAGCAGAGATCACCAAAACGCCGGGGCGTCGGAAAGAATCGAGGATGCGGACAATACGGCTTACCGCAATAACCTTCGGCGAGAAAGAGATGGCGTAAGCGCTCTCTCCGTCATGCAGAAAGGTGACATAGTTGCGGTAATCGAAATCGAACTTGGCAAGGTCGTATGAGGCACTCGCATTGGGCGAGGCATAGAATTGAGAGAATCCGGTAAGAGTTCCGGAAATTATGATGCTAACTTCCATATTTATCAGCTATTAAACCATTTAGAGAGTCTTTTGAAGAAACCGGTGTCAGGAATAATAGGCTCTGTATTCGCCTGAATAACACGTAGAATTTTTAAGGAATCGGTACCGTCTAAAGTATATACGTCACCGGGCATAAACTTTCCTACACAGAAGGGGTAGATTCCCACTTGGAAACCTGTCTGCTTATTAATATCATACTTCTCGCAGATATTCTTAATATCTTCAAGCACTGCAGCATATCCTTGATCTTTAAGAACTTGGCGAATTACATCTTCACTAACATAGTCACCCAATGTGTCACTTTTTGTCAGAATAACGTGAATGCCCACCACTTTTTTCATTAAGTCTTTGTTCTTGGAAAGGAGAGATGAAATACAGTTGAGGACATCGCTCTGCATCACCCATTGCCTACTTCCGGTACCCATCTCGACATCTTTTTCGTTAGTCGGGTCTATAACAAAGAATAGAAGTTTGGGATTATCATTGAGCAATAAGCCCTCGGCACCGGGTCCCAAATCCCCTAACCCCGAAGGATTATCCATAGCTGCAAACCGCGAGGTTTTTTCACCCGACATTTCTATGAGAGAAATCTTGTGCAAACAATCCTGCTGGTCCTTTATTTCACAATCAATTACCTGAACATACTCTTGGTAAGTACCCGGGGGCAAAGTACTTTCACGGGCATATCTGCGTAGTTCCATAGCATAATTACCGCCTCCACCGGGGCCCTTGGGGTCAAAACGGAAGCCAAGTTGACCAGTTAAGCTCATCAGTCCTGCGAGCACACAGGTTTTACCTGAGCCAGGTACTCCGAAGAAATATACATCCGTGTTGCCTTTTTCGCTCGTTGGATTTTCAAGACTGGACAGAGGGAGTTGAGACTGCTCATCAGTCAATTGAGGGAAACGCTTAATATGGCTATAAGCTCTATCAGTTAAGATATAGCTCTTATCAACCAGGTCGGCCATAGTCAATGTGTTGGTGCTTATAAACTGGTACATCGTACTACGGTCGTACTTGAAGGGGTAACGCTTCATATCGCTAAGCAGGTCACCCTTAAGCTGCTGGATGCGGCGGTCAGCCTCCTCGCGATATTCACTATAGGGATGCTTGGCGATAAAGTCGGCATACCAGCGGATGTCGTTTTGCTGCGATGCGTCAATCCAATCCTTGCGAGCCTCTTTTTCATCGCCCAAACGGTCTCTTTCCTTGGCGGCCTTATCACGATAAGTATTTGCTGTGTTCGAATTATTAAGAGCGAGACCGCGAACGAACTCATCAATCTTGGCAATACGAGCATCGATGTCGGGTTCGGCGAGCACACGATTCCAGTCTTCAATGATAACGGCAGCTTCCCACTGTTCAAGCAGGTCACGAGCTTCGCCGAGATGGTTCACGGGATAGAAACCGGAGTTGCACTTTTCGATATAAGCGTTGAGTGCGTTGGAGTCACCTGAATTTTTGGCGGTATTCCAGTGCAAGAATTCAGCTTTGCGCTGCGCATCCTGAAGATAATGATCAGAGTATGTACCATTCTTTATTTGGTCAATAAAATCAAGTACCTCGTTTAGGTTGTTGGAGGCATCAATACGCATCCATTCTTTATCCTCCCGGGCAGCAACGAGTTCGCGCAGACGCTTTTGTGCTGCAGCAAGATGCTTGTCAGAGAAGACGCCCTGGTTGATATCCTTAATGTACTTAGTGAGGGCATCGACCGAATTTTGCGACCGAGCCCAGATAAGGTCTTCGGCTTCGGCGCGATAACGCGCTTCGAGTTGGTCAATCTTCTTATAGTTTACCGCCTTAAGTCCTTCGACAGTAATACCCGAATCGGGGTCGAGGCAAAGCGAGAGCAGGTACTCCATGTCGACGCCTTGACGGTTGCAATTGATATAGATATTGTTGATTTGATTCTGGTCCATTTTATTAATACGTTATGTTCGGTTCTTAGAATTGTATACCGCCGGTTTTCTCTATCACACTGGCTTCTCCTTGTTTCAGAGGTTTGACCGTGCTACCCTCGCCCAACAGATACTTCACCAGGCCGAGGAAGCCGAGGAAGATGACAACAAGGAGTCCGACGATGGAGAAGCGGTCGGTGGCGCGGAAGGTGGACAGCACCTCGCTATCCTCGGAGTACGATTCGATATCGAACTCGGGAACATTCTGCTCGATATCGTTTTGGGTCTTGTCGTAGATGCGCTTCAAGTCTTCGGCATACTTGGCTTGGGCGGTGCCGAGCTCGTAAGCGTAGCGGGGAATATACATCAAGTTCCAGTTGCTGAAGTTGTTGCGGCTGTTCTTGACAAGCTTGTTCTTAGAAGCTTCGAGGTTCTTGTACTGGGCGCCTTTCAGACTCTTGGAGAATACCTCGACGGCCTGGTTGACACTCTCCATGGTCACGTTGTCGGGGTTTTCGATGTCGAGCAGCGAAGCCAGTTGGGTGCGACCCTCCTTGGACTTCACCATGGCCTCGAGCATAATGCGGTACTCGCTGACACGGGCTTCGCACTGACGGCTGTACGACCCGAACAGGTCGTTGAGGCCGTCGGTATCCTTTTCGACCTGCTCAAGCACACGGTCCTTTTCGAACTGAACGTCGAAGAACTTGGCCACGAAGAAATAGCAGGGGATGAGGGCCACGACGTAGAGGAACAGCATCGAGTACTGCACCTTCTTCCATGTGGACTGGTTGCGGTTCTGCGCCTTGGCGAAGGCAGCCAGGAACACGAAGACCGTCATGAGGATGACGGTGATGATGGCCACCATGATGCTCGGGATCTTGTCGCCCAAGGTCATGAAGTTCATGCCGAAGAATACGAGGACGCCCATCAGCAGCAGCGCCACAAAGGAGATGACGTCTCCTTTAGTTAGTTTACCGGGATTTTTTTCTTTGCTCATAATGAGGTTATTTGAATGGTTATTTGATTCGTAAGAGATTGAATTCTACTTGATTGATAGCGTTCTTGGCCAGACACTTCAGATTGCCTTCGCGGTCTTCGGTACAAGTGTAGGTATAGGCCGAGAAGTTGGAGTTTGCGCCGGGCGCGGTGGCGGGGGCCGACTGAGTGATACGGATCCGGCCGTTGTCAATCTGAGCCTTGAGAGGCGCGGTGAACTCGAAACCTTTGTTGCGGATGGTCAACTTGCCATCAAGGTTTATAAAAGTCATGAATAGTTCGATGGCAGTATTATCTGCGGTACTGAACAGCTCGGTGGTAGCTTTCCAAGTACCGTCGAGCGCACGGGGGTTGTTGACCACATCGTCATACTTGAGCGTGTCGGCCGGCGCAACGGTCTTGTCGTTGCCCGCGGCGGCAGCTACTGCCCGGCCCAACTGTATGAGCGGGCCGATGGAGGGGTCGATATAGTTACCCGTGTTGTGGAAGATACGTATGGCCTGCTCGGCGGTAATGTTCTTGTCGACCGACTTAAGGAGAGCCACAGCACCGGCAACGATGGGCGACGCCATGCTCGTACCTTCGGAATACATGTACTTGCCGCCCGGGATAGCGCTGTAGATTTCCTGACCCGGCGCAGACACAGTGGAATAGTCCTTTTGCAACTCGGGATACACCCCGTAGTTGCTGAACGATGCCTTCCGTATTTCAGGACTCACAGCAGATACTTTGATAGTTGAGGTATTACGCTTATTGGGATCATAACCCGCTATAATATTATCGTTTCCGGCAGACTGAACGAGGATACAATTGCGTTCCTTAGCCAGGGCGGCAATCCTGTTCCATAGTTCTTCTTCCTGCTTGAACGAATTGGCGATCAGGTTAAGTTGCTGCCATTCTGTCATGGCTTTCACTTCTTTCGTCGGTTTAATACCAATAGAGGCATTGACTACGTCGGCCCCGTTTTGGATGGCATACAATATACCTTCCAGGACGGCCATATTGCCGGCCATGTACCCTTCCGGATTGTCATTGGCTACCTGAATGGGCATGAGCTTGCATCGAGGTGCTATGCCACACAGACCGGTACCGTTGTCAGCGTTGCCTACAGCCGTGGCAGCCACATGGGTGCCATGCTCAGCTGCGTCAGTGTACTTGGTCTTGATAGGCCGTACATTGTCATCCTTAGTCAGGACGTTGTAAGGGGACACAATCTTGCCGATGAACTCCGGGTGGTAGAGATCGAAGCCGTTGTCGACCACAGCTACCACGACATCCTCGGAGCCCTGCGTAATCTCCCACGCCGAGTATGCGTCGATAGCGTCGAGGTACCACGACGCCTTGGGGTCGTCGAGGGCAGGGTCGCTCATCGCAAACGATGACTCGTATACACTCTCCTCGAAGCAATCGAACTTGAAGCCGTCGATAACATCGTTGATCTCGTGCATAACCTCGACGCGCTTATCGGCAGGCACCTTGATCTGCAGCGTGTACAGATCCTCGTTGTAATACTTGACCTCGTAGTCCTCCGACGAATAATGGTTCTTGAAAGCCTTGGCCCACTCGAGCATTGTGTCATCGCCCTTCTTCTCGAGCAGGATGTTGAGACGGTCGTTGGCCACTTTGTAGAGGCCGTTTTCGCTCACCGTCACCCCACCCTCTTCGATGGGCATGATCACGGGGTCGTCGGGCAGCGGGTTGTAGAACGGATTGACCTTGTGGATAGGACCTTGACAGTCGCGACACAGGAACAACGCCGCCAATACGAGCACGACAGCCACAAGCAACCACCATAGCTTTTTGAGCAGGAACTTCAGGCCCTGCCATGTATGGCCAAAGAAATCCTTCCAACGATACTGCTCGCCCTTGGGAGTATCTTTTTGCGGCTTGTCCTCGTCCTTCTTGTGCTCCTCTTTCTTCTCTTCAGGTTCTTCGTCTGCCTCCTCTTCATCGGAGTCGGAGGAATCAGAGTCTTCCTTCGTCTCGGTCACTTCGTCTTGAACCTCCGGGGTTTCGTCGACCTTGCCGTCATCGTCCGACTCGACTTTTTCCGGGACTTCGGGGGTAACGGTCTCGGCCTGGTCTGCCTGACTGCCGCCTACTTCCTCCTGCTCGTCGGGGTCCACAGATTTGTCGGGAGCGGTCACGTTAATCTCCTCACCGGTTGGAGTATCCACGTCCGGCTCTTCCGGCGCGGGGACGTACGTCTGCTCCCAGCCGCTGTTGAAATTGCCGCTGCGGAAGATACACGCGCCCTCCGGACCGGGCAGCCTCGGGATAAGGCCCCAATTGACAATGGCCACACGACCATCACCACAGTAGACTGACTTTTCGTCGACGTGCGAGATGGCGCGCGTCAACAATTCGCTCGGCGGTAGCCCGCCTTCCTCGGTGCGCAACGTCTCGATAAGATCGTTTACGGCTTGCAGTTGCCGATACAGGATGCCTGCGTAGCGTTCTTTCTCGTAGCCGTTCAACCGGTCGAGCGTACTCGGCTTGGAACTGAAGATGTCAGTGCTCCATACGATGTCGGTTTTGGACCTGAGCCGTGGTCTGGCGAAAACAGTTTTATACGGGAACTCCTCGCGAGTCTCCAATAGCCCGCGCAGGCCTTCGTAGTAATCGACTACGAAGACCGACTTAAGCTTGGGCAATATGAAGTCCTTTAGAGGGGTGCGGTGTAGATCCATATTAAGCTAATTCATAGAATTTTGTCAACAACGCACCGAGCGCCTTGTTGGCCTCGATGTCATAGTTGGGCACGTTGTACGAGGCGATGAACGAGATGAGCAGCAGGTCGATCCAGTTGTTGTAATTGATATACGACGGCAGCGAGGACAGACTGCTGTTTTCCTCGGTGGGACGGATGTCGTCGAACAGCGCCGAGAGTTCCTCGAGACTCATCGGCACACGGTCCTGAGGCTCGTAGTCGAACGTCAGCCCGAGGTTGTTCGACTCGCTGATCTGCCGCAACTCGGCAATCTTGGCTGCCGAGTAGTAGTGATAGCCGAACGAAACGACAAAGTCGTTGATTATCTCGGCGGTGGTGTCGGCAATCATGTCGAGGATGGCGTGGGGCACACTGATAGCGTCGACAAACGGGCTGATGCGCTTGCTGATTATGGAGGTAAGCCCGATGGTATCGGCCACTGCCTTCATGTTCTCTATCAGGTCGAGAATAACCAGGGTATTGCAGCCCAAGAGTTCGTAGAACTTGAGGTTCTTCTGCGACTTGAGGTCGTCGATCCAGCGGCTGACAATCTGTTCGGCCAGTTGTTGCGAGTTGCTCTTCTGCTGATAGTTACATTCGAACAGCTTTTCGAGCGAGATCTGCTTGATATTCTCGAAGAAGTTCTTACATTCCTCGGTGTTAGGGAAGTGATAATTCTGGCGGAGAATCTCGAGATTCTGCTCGAACGAGTTCTGTGCCGACAGCTGGCCGCGGCAACGGGCACAAATCAGGTCGTACTCCTTCATGTCGCGCTGGCTTATCATGCGGGTATTGTTGAGCTCGGCATAATAGATGTCGAACACGTAGTTCTCGCTGATCTGCAGGTTGTTGATCATACGGCCGAAGAAGTAGTTGTCGCGACCGCATATCACGTCGAATTCGGCGATAATAGCACCGCTGCGGGCAATAGCCTTCTGGAGGATGTTGGCGGCATCCTCATCATGATAATACTCGGTCATGATGGACTCGACAGTGTTGTGGATGCTCTTTACATCAGCCTTGTTCTTGTACAGGCGGCTCTCCTTGGCATTACCCGCCACAACCGCCAATCGCTGGATAATGAGCACGGCACCGTCGTTGTTTCGCGTGCAGGCACTATCCCAAGCCAACTCTGCATCATCAAAGAACTTCTTGACGTGCGGGCTGCTGAGGAACGACTCTTTGAGTCGCTTACGGAACTCCTTGTCGTTTTCGTCTCTTTCTTCTCCGAACTCGGAAAAGCCCGTGAATATTCTGTTGCCTCGCTCACCGGAATACTTATAGTCGCGGAGAAGGTAAGTGTTCTTGAACGCTCCCCTGTCTGTCCATTCATCAAACCATTTATTGGATGTTGCCATCAAAACCTGATTGTAAAGAACCTTGGTGAAACGCTCATCCCACCGATTATCAATCAGATCGTTTTTAGTATCCGATACGTCAACGCGCAGGTCTATATTGAATTTCGTAGCGATAAGGAAGAGCGGCGATACGACCGACTTGGCGATAAACTCGCCACGCTTGGTCGCATCGGCTGCGATATTGTCTTCAACCCACTTCTTAAGTATGGGAGGCATGGCAGATGAACCATTTTGCATGTGATCATGGCATACCATAAGGACATTGATCAGCTTTTCGTCAGAGTATTTATTAAATAGGTAACTAACCTTGCCACGCAGTACCATCTGCATCGACAGTTCGGTCGGAATCTGTGCTTCGCTCAACTCAAGTCTTGATCGCGCACCCGGGAAGTCCAGAATGTCCACTGTATTTAGGAAATCCTTGATTACTGTCTGATTCCATCCACGGCCAAGCAGGTAATTTTTGGTATTTTCGTCGCTGATACCTTCCTGGCAAAACTTCAACTGCTCCTTAATGGTTTCTTCGGGAATCTTGAATACGACTTCGGCGGTCATAGCGCTCAGGATGCTCTTGCTGAAGCCTCTGATGATACGATTCTGTCCACCGGCGGGAATAAGTATATCGGTTCCTAAATTCAGATCCGAATTTCCGGTTACCGGCGTCATTTCGACCAGTTGCTGCAAACATATCGAACTCATAAGAGTTGTATGGGCGTTGAGCAAAGCACTGACAGGAATATATACTTGTGAAGCATAATCAACCGTCTGATAACCATCAAGGATTCGTTTGAACAACTCTGTGATATCGGCATTATCATACCACATCTTCGACATTACAGAGGCCCAATCCTTTGGCTGTATCTTTCGAATATACTGCGCAAGAACATCGAAAAATTCAGATCCTAAGAGTTCGCTGGCCACATTTGCCATATATTTCTCGATATGTTCGCGGATATTGAAAATATCATCCTCATCAAGATACGACTGTATGTCAGGCATCCCTTTATAACGGCGTTCGATGGACTGCATAGCCGAATTAATATCCTCCTTCGACAACACAAGGTGATTCTTGACATCGAGATATGCTGTATTACAAAGAATTTGCAGAATATCCGATACGGTCAGAAGCTTCACAAGGATTGGATAATCCTCGTTTATAACCTCATAGTCACTGGTAAAACGGGTTACGACGCCGGTGGCCTCGGTATCATTTGTGGGAGGGTTCATCTCCTCGATAAAGTTGTAGACCTTGCCGTCTTTGTCGGTGACCGTAAACTGTTTGCCCTTGGAGGCAAGCAGACTGCTGATAACGTATGACTTGCCCTTCTGACTCTCGCCAAAAGCCGCAATAGCGGGATTTGACGAGAGAGAGAACAAGAGACGTTTCAGTTGGCGGCGCTCGTTGACAAGTTTCTTGAATACTTCGACCTGTCTGCTCTCCGCCAGGTTGGACTTGGTCCAACGGATAAAATCGTTGATTGACCCGATTTGCGATATTATGTTATTAATCAGCTCCTTATTTTGTTTTTCTATGATGTCTTCCATTTGCGCCTAATTTTTAACCGTTTATACTGAGGACAAATTCGCCCTTGTCGAGCCAGTAGGCTCCTTCGCTCGCCAAGCTTTGCACCCGGAACTGCAGTTTGCTGATAGCCACCGGTTTACCCATGGCATCTACCGCCGACACGATCTTCAGCGATTCCTTGTCCTGACCGTAGTTGCGCACTATCGACACCTTGAGTGGCAACGATATGGTGTGCGGGTCGACATCGTCGGCAAGGTTGAGGGAGTAGATGGGACGAGCCTGATAGAACTGCGATACCAACTGCTTGCAACCCAAGAAGATCGGAAAACCGTGAACCTCGAACGTAGCCGAGTTCTGATCGGGTGTAAGTATGGCATCCGAAATCTTATGGTTGACGGAGTTGTAGGGCCCCATGTAGTTGGCAGTCGATACCATGGCGCGACGGAACTTACTCATATTTATATGGAAGCCGTCGATACCGCCGTTGGACGACAGATAGCCGATCATGGCGCCTACTGCAACCAACGACTTCTGGTCGCGGAAGTAGCCGAGGCCGTCGGCAAACGGATACCACTCGCCGACACGGTATTCGTTGAGACGTATCAGTCGGTTGGGCGAAATGGGGTAATACTTAAGGAACAAGTCGGTAATGGCGCTGAGCGACGTAGGCTTACCGGCAAGGAGGATGATGTCGCAGTTGTAGGTGTTGAGCACGACGGCCAGCTGCTTCATCAATGGCTCTATCTTAGTGATGATAATGTTCGACAGCTCCTCGGGGTCGAAGTTCCATGTGATTTTCTTGAAATCGAAATCAACGTATGTCTTCTGGCCTTTCCTGAGACTGAAATGCTTCGAGAAGTGCTCCAGGATGAATGGCGCAGGCTGGAGTTCGCCAAAGAAGTCATTGTAAGTCAAGATGGTAGGTTTGCGGTCCAGTCGGAGCATATCGAGCATCTTAAGACCCATGGGTACGGAAATCTGGATGTTGAAGTCCTGACGCATCAGGCGATCCTTATAGTCCATCAGGGCTTTGTCCTTGCCGAAGAAGTTATGGATGCGCTCGGATGTTTCCTTGGACGCGATGGCAAACTTCATGGCTTCCTTCTCACTGTCGGACATATTGGCAAAATTCACCTTGCCCTTCAGGTCCAGAGCCTCGATGAAGTCGTCATCGCCAAGGCTCATATATGCGGTGCATACGGCGTTGAATATCGGACCTTCGTACAGCTTGCCTGTCTCGGTATGACGTCCTTCGATAATGACTGCGCGTACTATCTCCTCGAGGATGTCGTCGCCGGCGTAGTAGAAACTGTCCCAGTACAATGGCTGAGGGGTGAGGTTGCACACGCCGTTGTCGTCGTACTTGTAGGTGCACACCATGACGTCGGTAGTACCGGCGCCTATGTCGACCGAACCGATAGTCAGCGAGTTCTTGTCGTAGCCGTCGGCGACAAGCTCGGGACGCTTGTGACCGTACAGATTGAAGAAGTCCTCGCAATGATTCAGGTACCGCTTGGCGACCTCGGCATACAGATATACCATCTGGCAGCATGTGGCCTCGTCGTAGCCCCACTCGGTGCTGATGCGCTGTGTCGACGGGTTGTTAGGATTGATGGACAGATGTTTTACCGACGGAATTATCTGGATTTTACCTTCCCACTCAACGGGGTTATACGGTTGGCAATACAGCTTGGGATCGGTGCAACGCAGCAGCGCTATATATGCTTCCTCGGCGCATTGACGTAGTATCACCTGCTCATCCTTTGGCATGGCTGTGGGGCAGGTTATGATAATGTTGCGCAGCTTGCGGGGGATGTTTATGTCGCCGTGTTTTTCGCGATAGGCCGGGCTGTTGATCTGGCAACGAGCCTGCTGGAGTATCTCGATCATGACAAAGGTCATGAGCGAACGGCGCGAGAACGAGCTGTAGATGCCGCCGTTGCCTGAACGTAGTAGGCTGCCGTCGCTGTCGAATTGCTCCGACAGTCCCTTGATGTTGATATAGCGGTTGAGCGACCCGGTGGATGCTTCCTCCTCGGTGGTAAGGAAGTCCCATTGGCCGTCGAACTTCTTGTTATCCCACAGATAGCGTTTGGGACTGGAGTAATTGGTGGTTTTGGCTGCCACTCCGTTGGCAGGACGTGACTTGTAGATAAGTTTTATGGCCTCGTCGCCGACACGGAGGAAGCTCTGCCATAGGAACTGGTCGGGGAGGTCCATCTCGCCGAACTTGCAGTTGTGGAATGCGATGCGCATGTCGAAGGGCTTCTCGTACACCTTCCAGGGTTCCGACAGGTCCTGCATGCGAAGCATATCGACCTTGGTGAAGTCACCGTCCTCGAACAGAACACCGCAAGTGCGGGAGTTGCCGATGTCAAGCACCAGGTCGACCGGCTTGCTTTCGTCCTCGTTATTATAAAGCGTTATCTCCGGGGTAAGCCCAATCTTGCGCATGAACGAAATGATGGTGATGTAGTAAGCTATGTATCTGAAATGCGAGGATATGCCTTCCGCTTCTTCCAACTTTGTATTATCCTTGGTGCCGTGGATAAGGGTGGCGATATAGTCGTCGACCCACTCGCAGTTGTAAGGTTTGCCGGAGAAGAAGTTGAACAACAGATAGAGGCTGTCGGCCACGGCGTAGGTCTTCTCGGTCTCGCCGCTGTAGAAGTACGGGCGAGCTATCGACGTTTCGTTGAAGGCCGATGTGGTATCGAATGCCCAGATGATATTGTAACGACGGATATTCTTGACCTTCGACAGGGGGACGAGCTTCATCCGGCACCAGCCGGTAGGTGCAAAGACGCTGTTACCGCTGCTGTCGCGTTCGAACATCGGGACGGGCAACCACTGATTCTCAATGCAATCCAGTGCCGTATCGCCCTTGGCCAGTTTGTCGGCTATCGAGCCGGCAAAACAATACTCGCTGTAACACTCCGTTTCGTCCAACGTATCCAGAGTCGAAAAATCGATTTTGCTTTCGTCGACAATGCACTCCTCGCCGAGAGCGTTGGTATAAAGGTAAGGAACGGGCTTGTGTCGGCGCAGTTTGTCTAACGGGACGATTTCTCCATTGGAGAAACTTGCTGCCAGAGCCAACGTCCAACCATTGTCGGCCAGGTTGTAACGTTCGTAAAACACCAACGGGACTTCAAATCCATTTTCATCTTTGATTGAAAGCGGGCTGAGGAAGTTGCCGTCCTTGTCGACGAAGCTGTCCTCGGCCTTGATTTCAAAGGTTGATGACATGAATTGTATACCGGTATTTGCAATGAGGGAAGTATTCATATCATAATATGATTAAAAGTATTATAGTCTGGATGGTTAGCAGAATTGGGATTAGAATTTGGAACAGCGTTTTTTGTGTCTTATGTCGAAATGTGATCATACCGATGTAGGCGCCCAACGAGCCGCCGACAGCTGCCGACACTAACAGGGTCTTCTCGGGGACACGCCACCTGTGGGTTACGGCGCATTGTTTGTCGTAACCGAATAGTATGAGTGCCAGCAAGTTAACTATAATCAGATAAGTGGTAATCATTCCAAAAAACGTGATAATTCGTGTCGCAGGCTATACGCGCCAACCTAATGCACCGAAGTTCACAACCGGCACACTCTTGGTAAGAGATATCGCGGTGCTATACCGCGGTAACAATCAAGTCTTTGAATATCAAAAAATAGATCAGTAGGGAAGTAAAATAAAATAATTATGAACTAAATGATAGATTTGTTTGCCTGCAATGCTCATTATATCAGATTTTTTTCGTAGTTTTGCAGGTGGCTATGTATCTCTTACCAAGAGATTTGGAGTTTATTATATTGACTTTATGATGAGGCTGTTGGCCTGATCGACTACCGATGTTTCAAGATTGGTCAGGTAGATTCGTGTTGTGGCCTCGTTTTCATGGCCCATCCCTTCGCTTATTACGGTCAGTGGGACACCCTTTGCTTTGACTGCCGAGGCCCAGCTGTGCCTGGCCACATACATGGTTAACGGGATTGGTATTCCGAGCCTTTGTCCCAGGGCTTTCAGGTTGCGGTTGATGCTGTAACCCGCATTGCGATAGGCGTTGCGTGGTTTGGCGTTGGGATTCTTTATTACCGGCATCAGGAAGTCGGTGGGATTATCGCTGTATTTGTCGAGCAACGTCTGCATTTCGTCCGTCCAAGCGATAGTAAGCAGTTGGCCGGTCTTCCGGCGCCGATATGATAAATATCCGTCCTTAAGGTCTGATTTTCTAAGATAAGCCAGGTCGACAAAACTGATTCCACGCAGGTAGAAACTCATGATGAACATATCGCGGGCAAATTCGAGGCTGCTCCCCGGTGGCAGTTGGAGATGTTTCAACCGGCTGATGGTTTCGAGTGGTAGCGCACGCTTCACAGTCTTTCCGACACCGGTGTACACACGTTTGAATGGATAGCGGTTTTCGACCAGCCCTTCCTCGACAGCACGGTTATATGCAGCTCGCAATATCCTGTTGTAAAACGAGATGGTGTTGGGGGTATTACCCCGCGCGCGATGCCAGGCTTCGTATGCTTCCAAGATGTCTGATGAGAGGGCATGCAGAGTCATGTCTTCGCCGTTGCGAAATTTCCTGAGACTGTTGAGCGTCGCTCGATACGTCTCTGACGTTCTGATCTGACCGTTGGCCCTTAACCTTGTAATCAGACGCTCCATATAATTGAACAATGAAACGTCACCGGCGGAAGTCTTCTTTATCCCCGGGGAACCGGCACCGGAGTAAGCCGATTTTGCCTTGTCGACGAGGCGTTCAAGGTCTTTTATAAGTTGGTAGAAATGGCTGCGCTCCGTCACTGTGACGGTATTGCTGAGTGGTGTTGTTTTTGATGTGACCATTGATAATAACTTTTGTTGTGAAATACGCTCTAAGAGCATGTTTCACAACAAAAGTTAATGGCGGGGGGTTCTGGGGGTCAGTAGGCG
>CAZNGJ010000008.1:0-42837 GCA_964572615.1 uncultured Bacteroides sp. | reverse complement strand
AAAAGAGGTTCGCCCTTACCGGATCAGGAAAAATCAAAAGAAAACACGCTTTCAAGAGTCACATCCTGACCAAGAAAACCAAAAAGCAGAAACGTAACCTGACCCACTTCAGCCTTGTTGCCAAAGTAGACGAGGGTAACGTAAAAGCTCTGTTGGCAATGAAGTAATTTCTTTTGAAATTCAAATTCGTGATTGTATAATTCTTTATTACTAACCGAGTGACGAGCCTCCAAGCGCATTACCACAGTTAACGCCGCTCTCACTCAAAACAGAAGAACAAAATGCCTAGATCAGTCAACCACGTCGCTTCACGCGCACGTCGTAAAAAAATTCTTAAGCTTACCCGCGGTTACTTTGGTTGCCGTCGTAACGTATGGACCGTTGCCAAGAACACTTGGGAAAAAGGTCTTACCTACGCTTATCGCGACCGCAAGCAAAAAAAGCGCAACTTCCGCGCTCTCTGGATCCAGCGTATCAATGCTGCCGCCCGTCTCGAGGACCTTTCGTACTCGAAGCTCATGGGCCTGATCCACAAGAACGGTATCGCCATCAACCGCAAAGTCCTTGCCGACCTTGCCATGAACAACCCCGAAGCCTTCAAGGCTATCGTGGCCAAGGTTAAAGCCTAAGAGCCGGCCCAAGCGGCTCCAAGAGTCCGCCTAAGCAAGCTTCTAAGACAAGACCTCCGCAAGGACGGTGTCCCACATCACACAAGCGCAAACCCCGAGGGTGTATCAACCACGATACACCCTCGTCTTATTATACCCTATAAAACCTATAGAACCTATGAGTCTCATAACTCTTATTCACACCATGAATGCCACTTTTTTGATGGGAAATATCGTTAGGCGATATTTTCTATCAAAATTTTTACTATCTTTGCAGAAGCAAAGTAAACACTTATGATATGACCATGGATCTCGAATCGTTCAGAAATATGCCATTCAGGATGCAGGACTTGAGTTCTGTATATCCGTCATACTCCAACTTGCATACAAAAGCAAAGCGGTTGGAGAATGCGGGAATTATTGTGCGGTTAAAGAAAGGGCTTTACGTTCTCAACCCCAACGTCAGTAGAGTTGAAATTTCTCCATTTCTTTTGGCAAATCACATATACGGGCCATCGTATGTGTCAATGTTGACAGCCTTACGTTATTATGGATTAACTCCCGAAGCTGTATACAGCGTACAATCAATGACTACCGGGACGGCCCGCGATTACAAGAACTCGCTTGGTTTTTTTTCTTATACACATACTTCTTCTGATTATTACTCTATCGGCATTACCTTGAAAGAAGAATCCGGCGTATCGTTTATGATAGCATCGCCGGAAAAAGCATTGTGCGATCTGATGGTTTATACTCCCAATCTTAATCTCCGCTCCGCATCGGCTGTTCAGCAGTATCTCGAGTATGACCTTCGTTTCGATATGGACGAACTCCAAAACTTAAAATTAGATATCTTAAAAGCCTGTGCGCGTACTTCCAGAAAGAAAACAATGTTAAACCAACTAGTAAACGTAGTCAACAATGAGCGCAATATATGAACAGATGCTGTCCGCATATAATGCAGATACTCCCCTTGCTAAAAGGAACGCGACATACGAGGTAATGCAACAAATAGCATTAGCCGGACTGTTTCGAGGTGGCTTTTTTGAAAAAGCAGCCTTCTATGGGGGCACCTGCCTAAGAATCTTTCATGGGCTGGAAAGATATAGCGAGGACATGGACTTCACATTGCTGCGCGAGGACCCAACATTCAATATAGAAACGTACTTTCCTTCAATCATTGCAGAATTCAAAGCCCTTGGTAGAGATGTAGTTATTACAAAAAAAGAGAAACACAACTTCGGTAAGGTCGAATCTGCGTTTCTCAAAGATGATACCCATGTTTATAATCTTGCGTTCAGGACAGAAAAGAGTCTCAAAATCAAAATTGAAGTCGACACAAAACCTCCACTTGGATTCGAAACCGAACACAAACTACTACTTCAGCCATTCTCTTTCATGACGAGATGCGTTTCACTGCCCGATCTCTTCGCAGGAAAAATGCATGCGCTCATCTACCGCAAATGGGGGCAACGCGTCAAGGGACGAGACTGGTACGACTTCGAATGGTATATCCGACACGGAGTTCCATTGGATTTTACTCACTTGCGACAGCGGGCATTCGATTTCAATCATGAAGAGCTGACAAAAGAAAAGTTTTTAGCTATTCTGAGGGAACGCCTAAGCTCCACTGACATCAATCTTGTTAAACGTGATGTTCTCCCGTTTGTCAAGAATCCGTCGGAACTCAATATATGGAGCAATGAATACTTCTTACAACTGGCCGGGATGCTGAAGTTTCAGAACGACTGAGGGTCTATTCAGGGGAGGACCAGAAGGCGGCGGGGTCGGAGGAGTGGATGGTGGGGTAGGCGTAGTTGAAGCCGGCGGGGAGGAGGGTGACGTACTCGTTGCGTTGGGCTTTGCGGCCGGGGACGACGGCGGGTCCTTCGGGAGCGGCTTGCTGATGGAGGTAAGCTTCGATGAGGTACAGGTTCTTGGCCATATAATGGTCAAGGTAATATGCCTTTGAGATATTTTCCTTGTGATTCCAGTTTGCATCCGGGTTAAGCACCAACGGCTCGTCATTGATGAGACGTTCACGCACTTCACCGGGGTGTAGCCAATTGTCGTTTTCGTCGGTTACGTAAGCGCCGAATGTCGGGTCTGCCCACACCCACTTGCCGAGTTCGCGCGACCAGGCCACGCAGATCACATGGCAGTCGGGGTCCTCGTCGTAAGCCTTGGACTGACACGTCAGGTAACGCGCCGGGATACCCTCGGCGAGTAATGCCTCAGTCAGCATGATAGCCATCATACGGCAATTAACACCACGATATTCTTCCTTGCACACACGGTCGAGGTCGCGCAACGTCAGCGGACAAGTCGGCCAAGCCGAGGTCCCGTCGTGAGGCACAAGATCATGAACCCAATACAGCAGATTCTTAATCTTGGAGAGGTCGTCACCGTTGCCTGCGATACTGTCCAGATTGTAATATTCACGACTGAGCGTTAGTAACGAGTCGGAAGGAGCAGCGTAAGTAAACTGATAACCCACCGTATCAAGAGTGGCATCGTAAGGAGCCGACTCCTTAAGTATCTGCAATTTGGACTTTTGCGTATCCGGATCGTAGTATTTGTCGTGTGCCTCCTTGAGACTTGCCAATGCCGAAGTGTACCCGTTGGCCTCACCATCCTTGACAAGCTGATTGTAGATATTGAAGGCCATGCGCTTCTCAAAACCCGTCGAGGCCATCTGACGAGCTGCTATGTTTGCAACCACCTCGAAATCAGCCGCATTGATAGCACCGTTTACCGTCACCGAGTCGAACTTCGGACAATCCTTACCGTCTTTAAGCCCATACCAAGGCACGTATGCATTGACAGTCACGCTTTCCAACTCCGGACAATTCTCGGCCAGTTGCGGACCACCCGTTGTCAATATCGGACCGTTAAAAGTTACCGATTTTAACTTGGTATTATTCTTAAACTGATAGCCGTCGATATGGCCGATTGACCCCTCGAAGACTACCGTTTCAAGTTCGGGCATGCCGGCAAATGATGCACTGGGCACGTAACCGACATTGCCGTAACTGATATGACGCAGCGCCGGCAGTCCGGCATTCTTAGGCATGAACGCTTGGCGCATAGCCGGCAAACGCAACGACTGTAGACAACTGTCGTCGATGACAGCGTTCTTTCCGAAGCCTATTCCATCGGGGATACTGATTTCGCGCAAACATGTCTTGCCTAACGAAAATGGCGCAACCGAATCAAGTACGGTCGGGAGGACGAGCTGCTCTACCTTTGTTCCGTAAAACATACAGGCCGGCAGAACATGCGCCCCGTCGATACCGTATTCAGCCCTCGCAGTCTTGACGAAACTACGGCGTCCCGATATCGAGTCGAACGACACCCCGGCCAGGTCGAGATTGACGATATATGCCTCCATTGGCTCGGTCGCCGTATCACTGCCGCACAATTGACGCAACCAGACGACATCGTCATTGTTGAGCACACCGGCAATGGCGACTCTGTCGACACCCTTAAGGTCTTTCACCCTCAATTTGGACTGCAACGTACCGGGGTCAGATACAGTGACGGTTTTTGTCTTGGCAAAACCGGCGATATAGGGAAGCGAAACAAGCCCGAGGGCCATCAAAATCAATTTTTTCATATTGGTAGACTTGTAATTTTTGTGAGTAGTTTATTATATGACGAAGAAAGTGCCCCGAACGTGACACGCGCGGAGCACTTTTTTTGAAAAAAAATTTCTTTTTAATTTTAGATTCTGTC
Organism: uncultured Bacteroides sp.; assembly: GCA_964572615.1. Classification (GTDB taxonomy): domain Bacteria; phylum Bacteroidota; class Bacteroidia; order Bacteroidales; family Muribaculaceae; genus CAG-873. The sequence continues at coordinate 38,494 of CAZNGJ010000008.1, read as the reverse complement.
GAGGACGGTGGCCACGAGGTCGCGCACACCGTTCTTGTAGTTGGGGTTGGCCTCCTCGTTGAAACGGTTAGCGATGATGCAGCACACTGTCATGGCGCGGTGACCCATTAGTTTGCCAAGACCCTGCAGGGGCGCCGATTCCATCTCATAGTTGGTAATCTTGCGACCTTCGTAGCGGAACTCTTCGATTCGACGGTTCAGGTCGGGGTTAGCCAACGGCAGGCGCACCTCGCGACCCTGCGGACCGTAGAAACCGACAGCCGAAATAGTGTTGCCGCGCACCATGTCGTCGCGACCTATCTGGGCGACAAGTTCAGGGTTGGCGTCGACGATATACGGACGCGCCCAAAGCGGATTCCAGCCCACAGCCTTGCAGAAAGCATCCTCGAAGGCTATATCAGCAATGTCGTTGCGACCGGCATAATAGTTGAGCACACCGTCGAACCCGAGGGCCTTCTCGGCGATGACGGGAGTACCGAGTTTCAGTTCGGGCTGGAGTGCTCCCGACGTACCAATGCGCACCAACGTCAGCACACGCTTCTCATCCTTAACCTCGCGAGTTGTGAAATCAACATTGGCCAACGCATCAAGTTCGGTAACGACGATATCGATATTATCCGGGCCGATGCCATGGCTCAGGCACATTATCGGTTTACCTTTGTATATACCTCCGATGGTGTGAAATTCGCGCGAAGACACCTCGAAAGTAATCTCGTCGAAGAACTCGGCAACCATATTGACACGACTTGGGTCGCCGACCAGTATAACGCGGTCGGTGAGCTGTTCAGGCTTAAGATGGAGGTGAAAAACCGAACCGTCTTCGTTAATAATCAGTTCGGACGAGGGTATTATCTTTTTTTCCATGGACAAAAAGGTTATGCAGTTATGTATTGTAGTATATAAATGAAACGCATGAAGGCCGCGTTAAGTTGCAATAGCCGAATATTTTCCACCGGCCATGGACAACACCAGATCCTTCATCTCCATATTGAACAAAAGGTCCTTCAGGCGCCCTGTCGGAATATCAGTGGCCAACATGATATCGTTGATGCGCGAGGCCGGATTCTGAGTCAGGTAGTCGACTATTTTCTCTTCCTCGGTCGACAGTTCAACAGCCAGCGTCATCTGCTCACCCGGTTCGGAACGTTTGGTCCATCCCATTTCAGCTATAAGGTCGTCAGCGCCGGTATAGATATGCGCACGGTTGCCGGCGATAAGGTCGAGACAGCCGCGGGAATAGCGGTCGGTGAGACGACCGGGTACAGCAAAAACCTCACGATTGTATTCTCCTGCCAGCGAAGCCGTAACCAACGAGCCGCCTCGGGTATCGCTTTCGACCACAATGGTGCAGTCGGACAGACCCGCCACGATACGGTTGCGGGCGAGGAAATTGGCGCGATGTACCTGATCGGTGGTTGAGTACTCGGTGACTATCGCCCCACCCTGCCGCAACATCTGCACAGCCACCCCGCGATGGTCGGCCGGATAAATGGTATTTAGAGGGTGAGCCACTACGGCCACCGTCGGGACGTTGGCATCAAGAGCTGCCTTGTGAGCGGCAACATCGATACCGTAGGCCAAGCCGCTAACTATGACGAGGTCGTCGAGACGCTCGGCCAGGTCGCGGACTATGCGTGTGGTGATGTCGACGCCATACGGTGTGGCGTGACGGGTGCCTACAATGGCCACCACGTGTTTGGCCTCGAGATCGGTAGTACCCAGACGGTACAACATCACCGGACCGTCCTCGCAGTTAGCCAACCGCGACGGATAGTTGTAATCGTTTAAGTAATGGCACTCGACATCATTGGCCAACACGAAACGCTCCTCGATCTCTGCTCTGCGCATCAGATCGGCACGGTACTCGGGCGCGAGCAGCGAATCGGGCAACCGGCCGATGGCTGCGAGTTCCGACGGACTCATTGAGAAAAGTGCTGCCTCTTCTCCCACACGAGCAAGCAACTGCCCTGCCAGTTCGGAATTGATATTCCGGACCATTGAGAACGCTATCTTAGTGCGAATATCACTGCTCATAATCCGAATGCTTTGGCCAACACCTCACCGCGCGACAACCGGCCGTTTTCGATGCATGCTACCGTCAGTCGAGCCGACACAGCCAATGTGCCGTCGTCCTTGTATATATCGTGCTCGAACAGGAAGCGCGGTCCCTTCATGCGGATGTTCATACAACTGACGAAGCGGTCGCCCATACGAAGCGGATTGCGGTAGTCAATGTCTGCGTGTGCCAACACAGGGTCGATACCGCGATTGTGCATCTCGTCGAACGACAAGCCCTCGGCACGGCAGAACTCATGCCGCGTGTGCTCCATGTAGTGCAGGTAGTTGGCATTGTTGACGATACCTTGATAGTCAACTTCGTAGTCACGTACCGACATTGGCAAAACGAAACGATAGTCCTCGGGGTTCATGGCATTGAGATGTGGGTTATTGTATGTTTTTTTCAAATTAGCGTTTTTTCAATCGTCCGTTATCAGCATAACTGTAGTATCCGCATGGCGTGACGATAACGTGGTCCACGACCTGAAAGTCGAATAGACCCGCTGCCTCGCAAATCCGGTTTGTCAGGCTGTCGTCCTGCGCACTCGGTTTGTTCAGACCCGAGGGATGGTTATGGAACAGCACGACACGGTTTGCACCACGGTCCATCATGAGCTTGATAATCTTCTTGGTCTCGACCACCGTAAAGTTTGTCGCGCCTTCGTTGATACGCAGATGGTCAATTCGACGTAGGTTGTTGTTCAACAGAAGCACCCAGAACTCTTCGTGGTCGAGGTTGCTGAGCGTATTTTTCATCAACTCGTAACAGGCCGCCGATGTGCCGTACTGCCGGCGGCTCATAGCCACCTCGGCGGCATCCTGGGCGGCACGTCTGCCCAACTCGACAGCAGCCAAAAGCAACAGCGCCTTGGTTGGCCCTATACCGGCGTAGCGCCGTGTCAGCTCGTTGACAGTCATTCCGTTCAGTTCTGACAGATGGCCACGGTGTGCGGTAATGATTTCGTTGGCGAGGTCCATGACGTTCTTGCCTTGTATGCCCGTGCCCAGCAAGATGGCGACTAACTCCGCATCACTGAGCGGACCGAAGCCGTAGCGCAAGGCGCGCTCACGCGGCAACAGTGACTTCTCCGTTACCTCGGTGAGCCGTCGCGACGTCCTGACATCGCGCTCCTCAGCAGTTTCCGCTCCTGTGCTCATTTGCCTTTACGAATTGAAATTTCCTGATCGATGTCGCGACCTCGTCCCAGCACTATCTTGGTGAACCATGCCCGGAGAAAGCCCGTGCCATATCCGCATATCTGGATGATGGAGGCGGGAACGGCAAGCAGTGCCACACGAAGCGAAGACGTAGACGCGTAGGCCAGCATGAAGATGGCCAAAAAGTAGATGGCCGGAAGGATAAACCACCATGGCGACACGAAGATGCCTAACAGTATGACAACAAGGGCAAGCACCACAGCTACAGCCGGCAGTGCGTGCACAACCTTGAGCGAACCCGGATAAAGCAGTTTGAGGGTAATTCTCGACATGCCGAACACATGGACTTGACGGAAGAACTTCTTGAAATCGACCCTCCGCTTGTGCCACACCTTGGCATCCGGAATGAGCCCGATACTGAACCCGGCAGCCTCAATGCGTTTGCTCATGTCGATATCCTCGCTGAACATCTCGCGGAAACCACCAACATTATCATAAACCTTGCGGCTGAAACCCATGTTGAAAGTGCGGGGCGTGAATTTCTCCAGACTGTGCTTGCCCCCGCGGATACCTCCTGTGGTAAGGAACGATGTCATGGCGACGTTGATGGCCTTCTGGGTGTCGCTGAACGACTCGTGGGCAGCGTCCGGTCCGCCGAAACAATCGAGTGGCCTGCGGTCGAGGGCAGCCTTGACGGTAGCTACATATTCAGGTGGAATGACACAGTCGCTGTCCACGAAGATAAAGTAGTCGCCTCGTGCATTGTCCATGCCGACATTACGAGCTATCGACCGACCCTCATTCTCCTTAAAGAAGTACCTGACGTCAAGACCGCGACTGCGAGCCTTGTCACACTCCTCGCGACAGGGCATTGTCGACCCGTCCTCGACTATGACCACTTCGAAGTCACGATCGGTCTGGCCGAGCAGACTCTCGAGCAAATCGTGGACCTCGTCGATGCGGTTGTACACCGGGACAATGAATGAAAAACGTGGCTTATTATCGTGCGGCATTACGGTAGAGTATTACTGCTATTACGGCGTATATTATATTGGGAATCCACATGGCCACGAGTGGCGATGTCGAGCCCGACAGAGCGAAAGTCTGGGTAATGGTCATAAACAGGATATAGCTGAAACTGAGCACCAGACCGATACCGATGTTGAGCCCGATACCGCCCTTGACCTTTCGCGACGACAGCGACATTCCTATTATAGTTAGGATAAACGCGGCTGCCGTCATGGCGTAACGGCGGTGCTTCTCGATTTCGAACGACTGTATATTGCCAACTCCGCGCTCGCGCTGACGGCCGATATATTCCTCGAGTTCGGGGGTGGTCATCTGCTCGTGGTCGTTTTCGGAGATCAGGAAGTCGCGAGGCTCGAAGGGTATGATGGTATCAAGACTGCGACCTTTGGTTATCTGCTCGCGGTTGTCGGTGATGTCGCGTATCACATAGTCGCGCACGGTCCAGTTGTATAGCGTGTCCCACATAATGGTCTGAGCCGTTAGACGCGAGACAAGCCGCTTGTTTTCATCAAACTTTTCGAGCGAGAACTTCGTCCCCATCTTCGAGATATTGTCGTAGCGACTCATGTAGGCGATTTCGCCGGGTGCCACCATAAGCATGATATTGGCACCGTAGGCAACCTTCTTGTTTTTGACGTATGTGTTGGTATAGTCGATGCGCTTAACATTGGCCGGCGGGATGACGTAAGCGGACAGAATGAAGGATGCCGCCGCGATAACGGTTGCGGACACGAGATATGGCCGCATGAACCGTCGAAAGCTCATGCCGGTGGACAGCATGGCGATTATCTCGCTGTTACCGGCCAACTTGGACGTAAAGAATATGACGGCGATGAACGTAAACAGGGGCGAGAACTGGTTTGCGAAGTACGGCAGGAAGTTGACATAATAATCGAATACCGTGGCTTTGAGCGGTGCTTTCGAAAAAGCATCCATCTTCTCGTTGACGTCAAACATGACAATGATTGCCAGCAGAAGCAAGATGGCAAAAATATACGTTCCGAGAAACTTCTTGATTATGTATTTGTCAAGACGGTTGAACAGCATCGCAATCAGTTTCGGTTTGATTGGTTATAACCTGCGGCCGAGGCGCGTCACCATATCCTCCTTCCAGGACTTGAAGTCGCCGGCATGGATATGTGCGCGAGCCTGACGGACAAGCCACAGATAGAACGCCAGGTTGTGTATCGACGCAATCTGCATGGCCAGGAGTTCGTCGGCAGCAAAGAGGTGTCGCAGGTAAGCCTTGGTATAAGCCCGACCGGTGAACGAAGGACTATCCTCCCACAGCGGGCTGAAGTCGGTGGCCCACTTGCGGTTGCGCATGTTCATCGTACCTTCGGGTGTGAACAGATAGGCGTTGCGACCGTTGCGCGTAGGCATCACACAGTCCATCATGTCGACACCACGGTCGATGGCTTCGAGGATATTGACGGGCGTACCGACTCCCATCAGGTAGCGCGGACGGTCGGCGGGCAGAATGTCGTTGACCACCTCTATCATCTCGTACATGACCTCGGCAGGCTCGCCCACGGCAAGACCACCGATGGCGTTACCGTCGGCACCGAGTTCGGCTACGCGACGGGCACTCTCGCGGCGCAGGTCGGGGTAAGTGCAACCCTGGACAATCGGGAACCATGCCTGACTGAATCCGTAGCGAGGTTCTGTCTCGTTGAAATGCTTCCAGCCACGTTCCATCCATCTCAAGGTCAGGTCAAGGCTCTTGCGAGCGTATGTATAGTCGGCCGTACCCGGAGTACACTCATCGAGTGCCATCATGATGTCCGAGCCGATAATGCGTTGGATGTCGACAACGTTTTCGGGCGTAAACAGGTGTTTCGAGCCGTCGATGTGGCTGCGGAAGTGCGCGCCTTCCTCGGTGAGTTTGCGGATGGCGCTGAGCGAGAACACCTGGAAGCCGCCACTGTCGGTCAGTATGGGGCGCTCCCATCCGATAAACTTGTGTAACCCTCCAGCCTCGGCAAGGATTTCCATGCCGGGTCGCAGGTACAGGTGGTAGGTATTTCCAAGTATAATCTGCGCGTCGATGTCGTCTCGCAGCTCGCGTTGGTGTACACCTTTAACACTCCCTACAGTACCAACAGGCATAAAGATTGGCGTCTCTATCTGCCCGTGGTCGGTGGTTATGACACCGGCGCGGGCATTAGTGTCAGGGGCGGTGGATTGTAATTCAAACTTCATCGAGTCTGAACAAATTCAGGGTTATTTGAAAAGATTTTCGGGGTACTCTCCGCTGTCGTGCATTTCGGCCAACTTGGAGCAAACTCCGTCGCGGTCTTCGCTGTATGTGACTCCGAACCACGACGAAGCGGTCGACAGGACATCGACTTTAGCCAACTTGTTACCGATAAGTTTGTCGACAACCGAGGGTATGAAGTACTCGCGGGTCGGCTCATTAATATATTTATTAAGGAAGCGACGGAATTCGTACTCCGAGTAGCCGAAATAGTCAGGGGTGAAGCCCCACAGATTCATCGACACGGGAGTATCGGGATCGATGGACTTCCACTCGCCATTCTCGTCCATGAATCGCACGCTGCCATCCTCGGCATAGCCGATGCGGCGGCGCTCGACAACCTTGGTCAGGTGTCCGTCGCTATTGACGGTGCACACACCGCGCGATACCTCGCCATTACGGGTCATGGTGTTGCCAACCTTGAAAGCAACCATGCTGTAGCGGCCTGTAGCGCCTTCAGGGATAGCGGTAAGGTGTGCTGCCATGCGCTCGAAAGCATCGCGACCATAAAAGTCGTCACTGTTGATGACGGCAAACGGTTCGCCGATAACGTCACGACCCATCATGATAGCATGGTTCGTTCCCCAGGGACGTGTGCGGTCGGCCGGACACTCGAAACCTTCGGGAAGTGCGGTCATCTCCTGGAACACTAACTCGACGGGAATGTGACCGATATATTTGGAGAGTATCTGATTACGGAACTGATCCTCGAAAGTCTTGCGGATGACGAACACGACTTTTCCAAAGCCGCTGCGCATGGCATCGTAGATGGAGTAATCCATTATGGTCTCGCCGTGAGGGCCAAGACCGTCAAGCTGCTTGAGACCGCCATATCGACTGCCCATACCTGCCGCAAGAACTAATAATGTTGGTTTCATATCTATATTTTTCGTAATACTTAGGGATTAGGAGGCGTATGTACACGCCAAACCGCACGCCTTTTGGCGTGAATTTTGCAAAGTTAATTAATTTTTTCGACACTACCAATTCCATTTGCAACCATATCGTCCAATCGCGCGTTAATTAAGTATAACCCACCATATTTACATCGAAATTATGCTCAAATCCACAAAAATAGTAGCCACCATAAGCGATTACCACTGCGAGCCGGAGTTTATAGCGGCTTTGTTCCGCGAAGGCATGAACGTAGTTCGACTTAACACCGCCCACACCACAGCCGAAGGCATGGAACGTGTGGTGCGCAACGTGCGTTCCGTCTCCGACTCGATAGCCATAATGATCGACACAAAGGGTCCCGAGATACGTACCACACCAAATGCCGAGCCCGGCGACATATCTTTCCGGGCAGGCCAAAACGTTCTGTTCACAACCGACGGCAATGTCCCCACCACAGCCGAAGTTATCGGTGTAAACTATCCGCACCTTGCCGACGAGGTGCATCCCGGCGACGAACTCCTCATCGACGACGGTGCACTTGCATTCCGGATTGAGAGCGTCGACCCGGCAGCGGGGACCTTCACCACCGTTTGTCTTAACGACGGACTATTAGGTTCGCGCAAGAGTATCAATATCCCCGGCGTTGCGGTCAACAATCCGTCGCTTTCGGAACGCGACAAAGAAAACATACGTCACGCCGCCCGATTGGGTGTTGACTTCGTGGCCCACTCGTTTGTCCGCTCGGCTGCTGATGTCGAGGATGTTACGCGGTTTATTCTGTCGACGGGCACGGACATGAAGGTGATCTCGAAAATCGAAAACCAGCAGGGCGTGGACAATTTCGACGAGATAGCCCGCGCTTCATACGGCATCATGATAGCCCGCGGCGACCTCGGTATCGAGGTTCATGCCGAGCTCATCCCGGCTCTCCAGAAAAAGATGATCCGCCGTTGCATCGACCTTCACCGACCTGTCATAGTGGCCACCCAGATGCTCCACTCGATGATTGAAAATCCGCGTCCTACACGCGCCGAAGTCAGCGACGTATCGGCAGCCGTCGAGCAAGGAGCCGATGCCATCATGCTAAGCGGAGAGACAGCCAAAGGCAAGTACCCTGTTGAAGCTGTTGCAACCATGACACGTATCGCCCGTGCCGTGGAAACAGCTTCGGTTACCGACCCCTTGCACGTGCCGCCGGTGGTTGATGGCGAGATCACATCATTCCTTGCCCGTCAGGCAGTTATCAGCGAAGCCCGCGTACATACCAAGGCTATCGTAACCGATACTTATACAGGTCGGACAGCTCGCTATATCGCGTCGTTCCGCGCCCATATACCGACCTTTGCCATTTGCTACCGCGACCGCGTGCGCCGACTCTTGGCCCTCAGCTACGGTATTATGGCTTTCGATGGTCGGGGAGTTGACGGCAAAGAAAAAGAAATGACAGATACTATCCGCCACATACTCGAAGGACAGCACTTACAGAAAACCGATCTGGTGGCATATCTCGGCGGACGCCCCGGCGAAGGCAACGGCGCCACCTTCCTCGAAATCGACACCATCACCCGCATCACCAAACCCTAACCTATTTCTATTGTGTCTATCGTGTGTCTATTGAGAGTCTCTTTTTGCCGTATGGGGATTTTTTTGTAACTTTGCGCTCTAAGTGAATTTACTACATACGGTAATACGATGAAGCAGTTTTTCATTTCGTTTCTTATGGTGCTCGCAGCGCTATTGCTGTGCCTGAAAGTATCGGCTATTGAGCCGGGCGGATCCATTGTATCGCGTCTTGACTCGACACCCGGCGTGACTGTGGTCATGCCCGACGCACTGGCGTCGCGACTTACCAAATCGACCGCCGTACCGGCTTCCGCAGCCTCGGCTGCAAATACCCCCACTGCATCGCGCACAGCCACCTCACGAGGCGTGTTCCGCGTCGAGGTGTTTGCCGACAACTCCCGTCAGGCCAAAGCTCAGGCCACGGCCAAACGTCGTAGTGTACAAGGCAGGTTTCCGCAATATCCGGTAAGCCTTGCATTCGAGTCGCCATTCTGGCGTGTCCGTGTGGGCGAATTCCGCAGCCGAAGCGACGCCGAAGCCGCTATGGCCGAGATACGTCAGGCATTCCCGTCGTACACACCTTATCTGCGCATCGTTAACAAATAAATCCCGAAAAATGAACGACTCTAAAGTCGAACAACCCAAAATGACCGAAGCTGAACAGGCCGAGCGTATTGCCGCTATCGCCGGGCATTACGCCGAGATTCTGCGTCTAATAGGCGAAGACCCCGAACGCGAAGGACTCAAGAAAACACCCGTGCGCGCAGCCAAAGCCCTGTGGTACACCACAAGCGGATATCGCAAGGATGCCGACGAGGTGATGAACGAGGCTATCTTCGAGTACGCCGGCTCGCGCATCATCATAGTCAAGGACATCGAGTTCTACTCCACCTGTGAACACCATATCCTGCCGTTCTTCGGCAAGGTTTCCATCGGTTACATCCCCGACGGTAAGATGATAGGTCTGAGTAAGTTGGCCCGTTTGGTCGATGTCTACGCCCGTCGCCTGCAGGTGCAGGAACGCCTGACTTCGCAGCTCTGCGAAGCCGTGATGCGCACTCTCCATGCCAAGGGCGCTATCGTTGTGGCTAATGCCCACCACCTGTGCATGAAGATGCGCGGTGTCGAGAAGCAGGAATCGTCGACGACAACTACCGACTATGCCGGTGTCTTTGCTGAAGATGCCGATCTGCGTCGCGAATTTTTCGACACTCTCAAATCACTCTGAACGCATCGGCGCAACAATGAAAGGTACCGTTATACGCAACACCGGAATGCACTACATAGTCGAGACCGAAGACGGTCGCGAGGTAGACTGCCGCATCAAGGGAAACTTCCGCATCAAGGGCATCCGCACCACCAACCCCGTGGCGGTGGGCGACCGGGTGGCCATTACCGAAGGCGGACAGGGCGAAGCCTCGTGGATAACGGCTATCGAACCGCGCCGCAACTATATCATACGTCGCGCGTCCAACCTGTCGAAGGAGTCGCACATCATCGGTGCCAACATCGACGCTGCGATGCTCGTTGTCACTCTCTTCCACCCAACGACATCGACCACGTTTATCGATCGCTTCCTGGCAACCGCCGAGGCATACAATGTCGATGCCATAATAGTTATTAATAAGGTGGACCTCATTAATGACGATGACGAACGCGAATACCTCGATGCCATAACTTACCTGTACCGCTCGATAGGCTACCGCGTCCTGCACGTATCGGCCGCCACGGGCCAAGGTATCGACGAACTGCGCGCGCTGCTGCACGGCAAGACGACGCTGTTGGCCGGCAACTCGGGCGTGGGCAAGTCGACAATCATCAACGACCTCATCCCAGGCGCCGATGTCCGCACCGGCAATATCTCGGACACCCACGACACGGGTATGCATACCACGACGTTCAGCGAACTGTTTCATCTGCCGCCAAAGGATGCGGCCGACACCGATCCCGGCTCGATTATCGACACTCCGGGGGTTCGCGGTTTCGGCACCATCGATTTCGACCGGTACGAGACGGCACATTATTTCCGCGATCTGTTCGAGGTATCGAAAGACTGCCGCTTCGGCAATTGCACCCATACACACGAACCCGGGTGCGCCGTCCGCGAGGCTGTCGACGACCACCGGATAGCCGAAAGCCGGTACGCATCGTATCTTAGCATCCTCGAAGACACTGCTGATGACAAGTACCGCAAACCGTTTTAACAATACTTAAGCAACCAATCATTTCACAACTCACCAATATGGATTTCTTCTCACTGCCCGACATCATCCCGGCATTTTCGCTCTTCGATGCCCACGCTTTCTTCCTGTGGTTCTGCGACAATGCCGGCTACTGGTTTGTTTTCCTGTTCATGATTATCGAGAGTTCGTTCATACCCTTCCCGAGCGAACTTGTAGTGCCCCCGGCGGCGTACCTTGCAGCCACAAAGGGCGATATGAACGTGGTGATGGTAGTGCTCGTGGCAACCGCCGGTGCACTGGTCGGTGCATTGGTCAATTACTGGCTATCAGTATGGATAGGTCGCCCGTTGGTGTACAGTTTTGCCGATTCGCGGTTTGGCCACGCGTGTCTCATCGACCGGGCCAAGGTTGACAAGGCCGAGCGTTACTTCGACGAGCACGGCGCGTTCTCCACCTTTGTCGGCCGACTCATTCCCGCCGTGCGCCAACTCATTTCCATCCCCGCAGGTCTGGCGCGCATGAATATATGGAAATTCATGATCTTCACTTCGTTAGGTGCGCTGCTGTGGAACGCCATATTGGGCGCTCTAGGTTACTGGCTCGGGCAAACCGTGCCGTTCAACCTTCTTGAAGAGAAAATAGAGCAATACAACACCTACCTGAGTTGGGCCGGCCTACTCCTTCTTCTCGCCGTAGTAGCCGTTATCGCGTACAAAGCTGCCCGCAACAAAAACACCAATTCCTCAGCTAAAGAATAAACACATAATGATAGTTGCACCCTCAATACTTTCGGCCGATTTCGGCAACCTCGACCGCGATGTCGAGATGATAAACCGTTCGGAGGCCGACTGGTTCCACATAGACGTCATGGACGGCGTGTTCGTCCCCAATATTTCGTTTGGTTTTCCGGTCATCGAAGCCATAGCGCGCAAGGCCACCAAGCCTCTCGACGTACATCTGATGATAGTTCAGCCGGAACGCTACGTCAGTCAGGTCCGCGACACCGGCGCCGCTATCATGAACGTTCATCAGGAGGCGTCGACGCACCTTCATCGCACCGTTCAAGCCATAAAGGCTGCCGGTATGAAAGCTGCCGTCACGCTTAATCCCGCCACACCCGTCTACACCCTCGAAGACATCATCGGCGACCTCGACATGGTACTGTTGATGAGCGTCAACCCCGGTTTCGGCGGCCAGAAGTTTATCGAGCGTACCATTGCCAAGGTTGAAGCTATGCGCACCCTTATCGCCGAGTCCGGCTCGGAAGCTCTGATTGAGGTAGACGGTGGCGTTAACCTCGAAACCGGTGCCCGACTCGCTGCAGTCGGTGCTGATGCACTTGTTGCCGGCAGTGCCGTGTTCCGCGCCGATGACCCCGAAGCCTATATCCACCAACTGAAAAGCCTCTGATCGCAATGAACGACAATAACGAGTTTTCAATCAATCCGGACAAGTATCCGTCGCGCACGCAGCGCGTCGCCAAGGCTCGTCGGCCCCTTCCTCCCGGCCAGACGCGCCACGTTTATGCCGGTCGTGAAGACGATATACCATTCATGGACGACGACCCCGAGGAGGTTGCCGAAGCCGACGTTCAGGCTGACGAACAGCCCAAGCGTCGGACGACCAAGCGTCGCCGTGGCCGCCCCGACAATGTTGAACCTGCTCCCCGTTTAGTAAGCTTCTTTATGGACCGCCGTATGTCGGTGGCCGTCGGTGTGACGTGTATCATCCTGAGTTGCATCGTGTTCATCGTGCTGCTGTCGCAGATAGGCTACGGCGCTCTCGACCAGGCCGTTGTCAACAACCTGACACCCGAACAGATAGCTGCTGCCGGCATCAAGGTACACTCGCCCATCGGCCCGCTCGGTGCATGGTTCGGCAAAGTATTTTTCAGCCACGCATTCGGTATCGGCGCTGTCGTGGCCTTTCTTTATTTCGGCATTGTCGGTTGGTGTCTCACCACCGGTCGCCGTTTCCACTTCTGGAGTCTGACGTTCCGTTGCGCACTGCTCACCGTGGCAGTCTCGATTGTTGTCGGCCTCATCACCTACGCACTCGACTCGCCTATATGTTGGGGGGGCGTGCACGGTCATTATGTCAACAAATGGCTGTTGACCATGACCGGCGTCCCCGGTGCCATTATCGTTTCGGCATTCCTTGTTGGCATCGTTTCGGCAGTATATCTCAACGAGTTGCGCAAGTTGTATATCAGGTGGCGCAAAGGCATGGAGGCTTACCGCGAGAGCCGACGTCTGCGTCGCGAGAGCGAGGAGAAGCGCCGCATGGAGCGTCGAGCACGCCGGGCCGAAGCCGAAACTGCTACACCTGCCGAAGAGCCTGCACCCGAACCTAAGCCCGAGCCGGTAAATCAACCTCAACCCGAGCCCCAACCTGAAAAAGACGAAACCATTTTCGTGATCGACAGCCCGACCACCGAATCACCCGCTCCGATGAAAACGGAGGAAAAGAAGCCGGAACCGGACCTTGGCTTCGAAATCGATGTGCCGGTAGCCGAGACGGGCAAAACAACCGGCTCGGTAGCCGAACGTCTTGTGGCCGAACAAGGAGAGTATGACCCGCGCGCCGAACTGTCGCGTTTCAAGTTCCCCACCCTCGACCTGCTCGAGGATCACCCCATCAAGGCGACCATTGATTCCGAGGAACAACAGGCCAACAAAGACCGTATCATAAAGACTCTCGGCAACTACGGCATCACCGTGGCCTCAATCAAGGCTACCGTAGGTCCCACCGTAACACTCTACGAGATTGTGCCTACCGAAGGTATCCGCATATCGCAAATCAAACGTCTTGAAGACGACATTGCCCTCAGCCTCGCCGCCAAAGGCATCCGTATCATCGCACCCATGCCCGGCAAGGGCACAGTCGGCATCGAGGTACCTAACCGTGAGCCACAAATCGTATCGATGCGTACTATCTTGGCTTCCAAAAAGTTCCGCGAGAGCAAAGCTGCACTCCCCGTAGCACTCGGCGCCACAATATCCAACGAAATATTCGTTACCGACCTGGCCTCGATGCCTCACGCCCTCGTAGCGGGCGCTACCGGTCAGGGTAAGTCGGTGGGTCTCAACGTGCTCATCACTTCGCTGCTTTACCGCAAGCATCCCACGGAACTGAAATTCGTTCTTGTCGACCCGAAGATGGTGGAATTCAGTGTGTACGAGCGTCTGCGCGGTCACTATTTAGCGTCACTACCGGGCGAGGAGGATGCCATCGTCACCGACCCCTCGAAGGTGCTCAACTCGCTCAACTCGCTGTGCGTCGAGATGGACAACCGTTACGCCCTGTTGCGCAACGCCGCTGTCAACAAAATCGAGGATTATAACCGCAAAATCCGCCAGCGTCGTCTCAGCCTCGAAAAGGGTCACAAGTACTTGCCTTATATCGTGGTGATTATCGACGAGTTCGCCGACCTTATCATGACCGGCGGCAAGGAGATCGAAATGCCCGTGATGCGCATCACCCAAAAGGCGCGCGCCGTGGGTATCCACATGATTATCGCCACTCAGCGTCCGTCAACCAACGTTCTTACGGGTCTCATCAAGGCCAACTGTCCGTCGCGTATCGCTTTCCGCGTGCTCCAGAATGTCGACTCTCGCACCATCCTCGACCGTCCCGGCGCCGAGCACCTCATTGGTCGCGGCGACATGCTGTACAGTCAAGGTGGCGAACTCGAGCGTATGCAATGCGCTTTCATCTCGAGCAGCGAGGTCGAGCAGATTTGCGACTCAATCGACGCCCAGACAGGATTTGAGGAACCGTATCCCCTTCCTGAGCCTACGCCCGACGGCACCGGCGGTTTCGGGGGCGGCGGAGTTTTGCCCGGTGGCGGCATGGACCGTGACCCGCTATTCGACGAAGCTGCACGCTTCATCACCCAGTCGGCTACGGCATCGACTTCGTCACTGCAACGCCGTTTTGAGATCGGTTATAACCGCGCAGGCAAAATCATGGACCAGATGGAGGCCGCCGGCATCGTCGGACCCGCTTCGGGTTCGAAGCCCCGCTCGGTCCTCGTTGACCCTGTTAGTCTGGAACGCATCTTATCGAACCGTTAAGCCTCGTTGGTTGTTATCAAGTCATGAATATCCGGACGAAACATAATAACGTGGCCGTACGCATCCTTGCAGTTGTGTTACTGGCTGTTGGAGTGGCCTTTACCGGGCAGGCGGCTAACGCGTCGATGACAGCAACGGCTGTGCTCGACAAGGTTGTGGCAGCTTTGCGAAGTGCGCCCTCGCTGACCATGAAGATGACCATGCGCAACGGAGCGGACACGTTCAGTGCCGATCTCACCGTGGCCAAGGAGAAATTCACCTTCAAGGCAGGCAACATGAGTGTATTCTATGATGGTAAGACACAATGGACAGTCGATTCAGACTCGCGCGAGGTGTCGATAACCGAACCTACTCCGGACGAATTGGCCGAGACGAACCCGCTTGCGTTCGTGCAGAGTTACAAGAAAAACTACAAGGTGGAGAAGGTCTCCGAATCGGGAGGCACGTACACTATAAAGATGACTGCCCTACACAAATCGTCGTACATACGTTCAGCCCAGGTGGTTATCAGCGGTAAAACATGGTTGCCGACTCACATAACGGCTCTGCTTGCCACAGGCAATACGCTGACTGTCTCGGTTTCGACCGCTGCCAAGGGCGCAGCACTGCCTGACAGCTACTTCCGTTTTGTCACCAAGGGCAATACCTCCTACGAAATCATCGACTTGAGATAACCTTAACTACGTAATACACATAAAGATACAAACACTATGGCAGAAAACACCCAACATACCCGTACTCTCATCGTCGGCTCAGGTCCGGCAGGTTATACAGCAGCTATCTACGCATCGCGTGCAGGTCTCGATCCCATCCTCGTCGAGGGTCCCCAGCCCGGCGGTCAACTTACCACCACAAGCGAGGTCGAGAACTTCCCCGGCTATCCCGAGGGCGTTGACGGCAACCAACTCATGGACGATCTGCGGAAGCAAGCGTTGCGCTTCGGCACTCAGACCGTCTCGGGTCGCGTTACGGCAGTTAACTTTGCTGAACGTCCCCTCCAAATCACTCTCGATAACGGCAAGAAGGAACTGACCGCCGACACCGTTATCATTGCTACCGGTGCATCTGCCCGCTACCTCGGTCTACCTGACGAACAGAAATATATGGGCATGGGCGTATCGGCCTGCGCTGTATGCGACGGTTTCTTCTACCGCAAGCGCACCGTGGCTGTCGTCGGTGGCGGCGATACTGCCTGCGAAGAAGCGCTCTACCTGGCCAAACTGGCCGACAAGGTGTATCTGATCGTGCGCAAGAACCACCTGCGCGCATCCAAGGTGATGCAGCAGCGCGTGCTCGATAACCCGAAAATCACCGTGCTGTTCAACACCAACACCATAGGTCTGTTCGGCGAAGAGACGCTGAAGGGCGCACATCTGGTAGAGCACCTCGGTACGGAAAAAGAGCAGAAGTTCGACATCTCGATCGACGGCTTCTTCCTCGCCATCGGTCACCAGCCCAATAGCGGCGTGTTCGCCGAGTACGTCGAAACCGACGAAGCCGGCTTCATCAAGACCCACGGCCATTCGACAGCCACCAACATCCCCGGCGTCTTTGCCGCCGGCGACGTCATGGACCCCATCTTCCAGCAAGCCATCGCCGCTGCCGGCTCAGGCTGTCGCGCCGCCCTCGAAGCCGAGCGCTACATCATGGAAAACCTGTAAAGCTCCCCATTGTTGCGTCCGAACAGACGCAAACCTTGATTAGCCCCGTTTGCCGAGCCGTAAATAGATCTAAGGAAGAGGTTTTGGGGAGCGTCCGCCAGGACGTTGACCCTCCGTAACCGGGTACGCCGCAGGCGTGCCCGGACAGGACCACCAATAAATAATTGGCGTCCGCCAGGACGCTGACCGAGTATGTCACCCCGAGCGCCCATAGGGTCGGCCTACCTGACGGGCATATCTTAGGTCGGCGTACCTATCGGCACGCCCGCAGGTGTGGGGCTCCCCTTTTTCCGGGCACGTCTCGCATTGCTCGACGTACCCGGTTAAAAGGAAGTCAGCGTCCTGTCGGACGCACATGGCATATCCCGACATCGGGTGGGGCCTACAGTTTGGGCCATTTCCCATCCCATCCCGGGGGATGCCTCTCAAATGGGAGGGATGGAAAAAATTGAAAATGGAAAATTGAAAATTAAAAGTACTCCTGTTCTCGTCTTGGACTAATCAAACCCAAGGGTGCTCTTGTCTTGAAATTATTGGCACATATTCTGCAAAAATGGGGGTGGAGGGTGGATAATTTGGGAAAAATGACTAACTTTGTAAGCTAATTCGATATTGCCTCGGGACGCGCAGTGTTGCGGGGCGGTATCGTTGTAAATAGTCAGTTTATTCCCATTACGTTTATATACCGTTTTTATGGCTTTTTGGAATCCGTTTTCCCGCAATAAGAAAGACAAGGCGAATGCCGAGGCTGCTGTCAGCGCTGCCGAACAGTCGTCGCAACAGGAAAAAGAAGACAACCTGAACCGTGGCCTCGAGAAATCGAAGGAAGGTCTGTTCTCGAAGTTGCGCCGTGCCGTTGCCGGCCGTTCGACTGTCGACGATGACTTCCTCGACGAACTCGAAGAAATCCTGGTCACCTCGGACATAGGCGCTGAGACTTCGCTGACCATCATCGACCGCCTGCGCGACCGCGTGAAGCGCGATAAATATGTCAACACATCCGAACTTACCGAATTGCTTTACGACGAGGTTTCCCAGTTGTTGAGCGAGAACGCTCCCGATGTCCCCGCAGCCGACTTTGTGCTGCCCGAGGGCACGAAACGCCCCTACATAATCTTGGTAGTGGGCGTTAACGGTGCCGGCAAGACAACGACCATAGGCAAGTTGGCCTACCAGTTCAAGGAAGCAGGCAACAAGGTGCTGCTCGGCGCAGCCGACACGTTCCGCGCCGCTGCCATCGAGCAACTCGAGGTGTGGGCAGAGCGCGCCGGTGTCCCCATGATCAAGCAGACACAGGGTGCCGACCCTGCCGCTGTGGCTTTCGACACCGTCAAATCGGGCCTCGCCCAGGGATCGGATGTAATAATCATCGATACCGCCGGCCGTCTGCACAACAAGGTCGGCCTGATGAACGAGTTGACCAAGATACGCAACTCGATATCGAAACTCGTGCCCGGCGCACCCAACGAGGTGCTTCTTGTACTCGACGGCTCGACAGGCCAGAACGCTATCAACCAGGCCAAGGAATTCTCGGCCGCCACGCAGGTTACCGGCCTGGTAGTGACCAAACTGGATGGAACTGCCAAGGGTGGCGTCGTTATCGGTATCAGTAACGAGCACAACCTGCCCGTACGTTATATCGGTATCGGCGAACGCATTGGCGACATTCAGCCCTTCGACCGCCACTACTTCGTGAAGTCGCTGTTCGGCAAACTCGAAAACCAGTGATCCAGCCCTATGCCTAATCGCAAAACGATAGATGTCATAACCCTTGGATGCTCAAAGAACCTCGTTGACAGCGAACGGTTGCTCAAGGTGTTTGCCAACGCCGGGTTCGAGGTGCGCCACAACCCCGACGAACTCACCTCGGACGACGTCATCATCAATACCTGCGGATTTATCGGCGATGCCAAGGAGGAATCCATCAACACCATCCTCGACGCCTGCCGCGCCAAGGAAGATGGTTTTGTCAAACGCGTCAACGTAATGGGCTGTCTGTCGGAACGTTACCGCAACGAATTGCCCGTCGAAATACCCGAGGTCGATCGCTGGTACGGCAAGTTCGACTGGCTTAAGATAGCCCGCGACATGGCTGTCGAGCATCCCGGTTCGTCGCCCTGGGAGCGCGTTATCACCACCCCGAGTCATCACGCCTACATCAAGATTTCGGAAGGTTGCAACCGCTTCTGCGCCTTCTGCGCCATCCCTCTCATCACCGGTCGCCACAAATCGCGTCCGCAGGCAGAGATACTCGACGAGGTGCGCGACCTGGTGTCGAAAGGTGTCACCGAGTTCAATATCATTGCTCAGGACTTATCGAGTTACGGGACTGATCTCAAGGAGAAAACTGCTGAGGGACAGTCTCACTTGGCTGCCCTCATCGAAGCCATGGCCGGCATCGAGGGTGTCCGCCGCATCCGGCTGCACTACGCCTACCCCGCCGCTTTCCCATACGATATCCTGCCAGTCATGGCCCGGCACAAAAACGTGTGCAACTATCTTGACATCGCTCTCCAGCATATCAGCGATCCGGTGTTGACCAACATGCGCCGTCATATCACTGCCGCCGAGACCCGAGATCTGCTCGCCCGCATCCGCCGCGAAGTACCCGGTATCCATATCCGCACAACTCTTATGGTCGGCTTTCCCGGCGAGGGCGAACGTGAGTTTGCCGAGTTGCTCGACTTTGTCCGCGAGCAGCGCTTCGAGCGCATGGGTGCCTTCGCCTACTGCGAGGAGGACGACACCTACGCGGCACGGCACCTGAAAGACGAGGTACCCGACGAGGTAAAGCAGCAGCGACTCGACACACTGATGGCCGAGCAAGAACGTATCGCCTTGGAGCATAACGAATCGAAGATAGGTCGGACGCTCGAGGTTGTCATTGATTCGGCTGACAGCGAATACTACGTCGGCCGGACCGAGTTTGACTCGCCTGAGGTTGATCCCGAGGTACTGATCGCCAAGGACTCGTGCCCCACCCCACTCCGGCGCGGCCATTACTATAATGTGAAGATCACCAAAGCATTACCCTTCGAACTCATCGGCGAGGTTGTCACAGAGAACTCGCCGGAATAAGAGCTTGTTTCACAAGAAATAATCCCATCCAAAGCCTTATCGAAATTACAGCCTACATAAAACGAGCACTCGCATCCGGCCGTCCTTTCGGAGTGTTCCGAATGCCTCACGATCCGATCTTCCACACGGCCGGACGCGATGGTTACAACCTGTCGGTTGCCACATACAGCACACGTTTCAGCGACACTTTTGCCGTTCCGGCCGACTGTCCGCCCGCTATCGGCACCGATATGCCTCGCACTACCGACATCCCGACCTATCTGCAGGCTGTCGAGGACCTGCGCCACAGTCACCGCAACGCAGGGGGCGGCAAGACAGTGCTGTCACGCGTCATCGGCGGTAAAACAGACACCGACCGTCTCGCCGAGACAGCTGTCGGTTACTTCGAGCGCAATCCGCACGCTTTCTGCGCGTTACTGCGAATAGCGGACGACGAATTATGGCTCGTCGCCACCCCCGAAGTGTTGATCAAGACCGATGCCGAACACTTAGAAACCATGGCATTGGCAGGAACACGTCCCGCCGGCACTAATCAGCCTTGGGACAGCAAGAATATTACTGAACAACGTATTGTAACAGATTATATCACGGGCAGATGGGCCGCTCTCGACTTGTTTGCCGATACCGTAGGCCCCGACACATTGCGCAGCGGAAACATTGAGCATCTGTGTACACGCATCTCGGCAAAACGCACCAACGTCGTGTCGGTATCCGAAGCCATCGACGCCATTGCTCCGACTCCGGCAGTATGCGGATTTCCCCTCGACCTGGCACGGCGCAACATTGCCGACCACGAGAACTACCTCCGCGGGCTATATGCCGGCTATATTGCCGTCACCGACCCTGCGGGTCAACTAAGTGCATACGTAACACTGCGCTGCGCACGCATCAACCCCCTCAATGGCGACTTTGCAGTCATCGTGGGGAGTGGCATCACGGCAGACTCCGTGCCCGAGCACGAGTTGATCGAAACCGACATGAAAGCGCGCACAATCCTGTCGCTCCTCGACCCTCAATCCATCCAAACCAATCCAATCATTAAACCGTAATGAGCAAAAACAAAGCGGCTCGTCCGTTTCTTATCATAGCCGGAGCCATCGTGCTCCTGTTCCTTCTCTCACTGGTGCCGTGGGGCGACCTCACCGGCAACCGGCTGAAGAACTTCAACCTGTTGAGCGACCTGTTCCACGGCTCGGAGAAAGTAACCGCCGAGGAGCCCATCGACCCGGAACTGGAAAAAGCCCTGGCCGATGCCGACATCGAGCCGGCAACCGATACCAACTTTGTAGCCACTAACACCGACGGCATCAGCCTGTACCAGGTAGCATCGCCCAAGGAGCCGGTGGACAATCACGCTGCGGACGGCACGGTAATCTTCGAGGACTACACCGTCAACGGTCAGGGGCTGCGCAACTTCAAGCGCGCGCTTGCATCGGCCTCGACACGTCCGGTACGTGTGGCCGTCATCGGCGACTCGTACATCGAGGGCGACATCCTGACCCAGGACATCCGCGAGGCGCTGCAGAACCGTTATGGCGGTGCCGGCGTCGGCTATCTGCCGGTTTGGTCCGAGGTTGGTGGTTTCCGTACTTCCGTCAAGCAGACCTCGAACGGCTGGACCAAATACGAAATCCGCAAGAAGGCCCGCGACAACATGAAGATACTCCAAGGCGAGTATTTCAAGGCCGATGCGGGCGCGAAGGCAACTTTTAAGGGCGTCGGCAAGCCGGCTCACCTCGACAGTTGGAACACAACCACCGTACTGGCCGTTGCACCGTCGGGAGGCAGCGTTACACTGACCACGGATGCCGGTACCGAAACACTCGAACTACCCGCCGAAGACATCGTTTCTGCTCTCACTATAAGCGGTTTGACCACTTCAGCCACCGTCACAGCCACTCCCGGCGTGGAGATAGCCGGCTTATATCTTGACAATGCCACCGGGGTTGCCGTTGACAACATGTCGCTGCGCGGCAACTCGGGTCAGACGCACCGCAAACTGTCGGTGGAACGCGCTGCACAGATGCGTCCATACATCGACTACGACTTGATTGTGGTTGAGTACGGCATCAACGCCCTGTCGTCGCAGCAAAGCGATTATAACGGATACAAGAAACTGATGATGCAAACCATCTCACGTCTGCGCGACTGCTACCCGAAGGCCGACATTCTCATGATGAGCATAGGCGACCGCGGACAGAAGATAGGCGGCGAGGTTCACTCAGTTCCCACCTCGAACAATATGGTGACCGCTCAACGCGATGCCGCGCGTCAGACCGGCATCCTGTTTTGGGACACCCGCGAGGCCATGGGTGGAGACGACGCCGTGTTAACATGGCGCGAAAAGGGTTTGGTCAACCCCGACTATATCCACCTTAACGCCAAGGGTGGCCGTGCAATGTCGGACCTGTTTATGAAAGCTCTCAACAAAGCTTTGTAACGAGATGAAGCGAGTACTCCCCATACTGTTGGTAATGCTGGTATGTTGCTTTGTTGCGCGTGCCAACGAACCCGACGACATCAACGACGAGGCCATCAGGCTGAACCCCGAACTGGGAACGGCCACCATGACCGTGTCGTCGGAGCGGAAGTACCCCTTCATACGCTACGACCTGAATCACATCGACATGAACGGTGCCGATTGGTCGCAACTGGCTGAGAAACTCGAACAGAGCCGCACGGACGCCAACTTCACCATCGTGCACATCGGCGACTCTCATATACAGGCCGATGGCAATACCGGCACGACTCGTCGCCGCTTCCAGAGCGAATACGGCGATGCCGGCCGCGGCATCATCATACCCTTCAAACTGGCGGGCACCAATCAGCCCCTCGACTATACCATCTCCTCGACCTCGCCCATGGTCAAGGCTACGCTGATGCGTCTGCCATGGCCCACAAAGATGGGATTTACGGGTGTTTCGCTGCAGCCCGAAGTACAATCGTTCAGCGTAACGCTCAAGGTCAAGAGTCCCTGCGGATTCCTGACCATCCTCTCTCACGGCGATCTGCGGGTAACCGACGTTACTTCGCAAGGTCGCAAGATTCCGTTCGAGTCGTCGCCCACTGACAAAGGCGTCGAGGTTTTCCTCGACGAAGATTGCACGGACATCACACTTCACTTGGTCGGCAATCACGTCAATATCTATGGGTTCGACCTGCGCAACGACTCGCACGGAGTGCTCTACCATGCCATCGGTAATAACGGAGCGGCCTACGCATCGTATAACGGCATCTCCGACTTCGCTCCATCCGTTGCGGCCATGTCGCCTGACCTGATCATCATCTCGCTGGGCACCAACGAGGCGTTCGGTCGTCTGACTACCGACGTATTCACCGCTCAGATAGACGCCCTGGTGCGCAAAATCCGCGATGCCAACCCCGAAGCGGGTATCCTGCTTGTCACGCCGTCCGAATGTCAACGCTCGGTTACGGTGTCACGGCGAACCGGTAAAGGCAAACGTCGCCGTACGCGCAAGACGCGATCCTACCAAGTGAATACCAATGTCGCCAAGGCTCGCGACGCCATCGTGGCTTACGGCAAGGCTAACGGCATTCCTGTTTACGACTTTTACACTGTTGCCGGCGGTCAGGGCGCGTCAGCCAAATGGCTTGCCGAACACTTGCTGAGCACCGACCGAATCCACCGCACATGGGCAGGTTACCGCCTGGACGGCGACCTGATTTATGACGCTCTCCGCGAAGCTCTCACCCGAAAGAGCAGTCGTACCAAGCATTAACTCAACACGCTGAAAAATATACATATTATATAATGAACGAACTGTTTGCCGGATACGATTCTGAGGCGCTGTCGAGGATACTGACCTTCGACGAGCGCAACCCGTTGTTGTTCAACACCGGGTTGTTCCTGCTGCTGTTTGCCGGCTTCATGCTCATCTACGGTGCCATGCGCCGATGGAAGAACGTCAAGCTGATTTTCGTTATCCTCTTTTCGCTATACTTCTACTACAAGTCGAGCGCTGCCTATTGCTTCATCCTCGTGGGTGTGTGCGTGCTCGACTACATGACGGGCATCCTTATGGGGCGGGTGGCGCCCAAGTCGCGTGCCGGAGGCCGTTGGCTGATAGCCCTTAACGTGGTCATAAACGTAGGCATGTTGGTTTATTTCAAGTACTTCAACTTGCTTTATGAGACATTTGCCAACATTACGAACACCAATTTCGATGCCCTCGACATCGTTCTTCCCGCCGGTATCTCGTTCTTCACCTTCCGATCTATCAGCTACATAGTCGATATCTACCGTGGCGTTATCGAACCGGCCAAGAACTTCATCGAGTACACTTTTTTCCTGACTTTCTTCCCCCCGCTGCTTGCAGGTCCCGTGGTCCGCGCCAAGGATATGCTGCCGCAAATCAAGGCAAACCCCGTGGCTACTCGCGCCATGGTCAGCGAGGGATTGTTCCTAATAATTGCCGGTCTTATCAAGAAGGTTGTTATCGCCGACTATCTGAGCGGCAACTTCGTAGACCGCATCTTCGAGAACCCCGGGCTGTACTCCGGCTTCGAAAACCTGATGGGAGCCGTGGGGTTCACTCTCCAGATATACTGCGACTTCTCGGGCTACAGCGACATGGCTATCGGCATCGCCTTGCTGATGGGCTACCGCTTCCTCGACAACTTCAATTCGCCCTTTAAGGCTCAGAATCCCACCGAATTCTGGCACAGGTGGCATATCTCGCTGTCGACATGGCTGCGCGACTATGTGTACATACCCTTGGGAGGCAACCGAAAAGGCAAGTTCCGTACCCACGTCAACCAGATGACTACCATGGTCATTGGTGGTCTGTGGCACGGCGCATCGTGGATGTACCTTATTTGGGGTGCTTTCCAGGGAGTGCTCCTTGTCGGCCACAAGAGCATCCGCAGCGTATATCGTTTGCCTGAGCGACTGCGAGACAATCGGGTTATCAAGGGCGCCAATATCCTGCTGACTTTCGCGCTCGTCGTCATTGGCTTCACTATTTTCCGATTTGCCATCTCGGAGCCACATATCGATGAGGCATGGGGTGGTATATCGAAGATGTCCGAACAGATTTTCACCGACTTCCGGCCGGAGATCGTCCCGCAGTTCTTTGAGGCTTACTTCCTTATAGTAGTGGCTATTGCAGCCGGTTTCATACTCCACTTCACACCGCATCGGTTCACACTGTCCACACTCCGCACCTGGTCGGCAACCCACCCCGTGCTCCAAACCGTCATCCTCGCACTGGTCCTCTTCTTCATCATCCAGGTGCGCCAGTCCGACCTCGTTCCGTTCGTTTACCTTCAATATTAACGTTTCATGACAGAGAAAGAAAAAATGGCGACCGGCGAATTGTACGACGCCAATTATGACCCTCAACTGGTAGCCGACCGACTTGATGCCAAGGAGATGTGTCGCGACTACAACGACCTGCGTCCCAAACAGATGGCCGAGCGCACGGCGTTGCTACACAAATTGCTTGGTCATATCGAAGGCGACTTGCTCATCGAGCAACCGTTCTATTGCGACTACGGCTTCAATATCAGTGTCGGCCAAAATTTTTATTCGAATGTCAATCTTGTCATTCTCGACGGTGCCAAGGTAACGTTCGGCGACAATGTCTTCATCGCTCCCAATTGCGGCTTCTACACCGCCGGCCATCCCCTCGATGTGGAACAGCGTAACGCCGGTCTGGAATACGCACGTCCTATCACCGTGGGCAATAATGTATGGATCGGTGCCGGCGTGAGCGTACTGCCCGGAGTGACTATCGGAGACAACTGCGTTATCGGCGCCGGCAGCGTCGTCAATCGCGACATTCCGTCCAATTGCGTAGCCGCAGGCAACCCTTGTAAAATTAAGAAATATCTTAACAAAGATTAACCAGACCGACGGCCTCGGAATGGGGTATTTTTTGTAATTTCGCGTAAATTTTTCAATTACAGAAATTTTTCCGTAATTTCATACCACCACCCTATACCATGTTGACCGTCATTGTCATTATTTTCGTCATCGGATACCTTGCTATCGCGCTCGAACACCCCCTGCGCGTAGACAAAACCGCCTCGGCTCTTTTGCTCGGCATGCTGCTGTGGGTACTCTACGCCCTCGGCTCGGAGTACATCGTGCCACTGGCTGCCGGTGACAAGTTTTCCACCTTCCTTTCCGAGAATCCGTCGTTGGCTTCGGTGCCGCTGAAGCAGTCGACGCTCGAATACGTACTCAACGTCGACATCGTCGAGCACCTGGGCGACATCTGCCAGACCATCCTGTTCCTACTTGGCGCCATGACGATTGTCGAACTCATCGACGTTCACGGTGGCTTCAAAGTGATAACGGACCGCATCTCCACCCGCAAGAAACGCACCCTGCTGTGGGTAGTTGCATGGGTGACGTTTATACTCTCGGCTATCCTGGACAACCTGACAACTACCATCGTGATGCTCATGCTGTTACGCAAGCTCATGGAGCGCAAGAAGGAGCGGTGGGTTTATGCCGCTGCTGTTATCTTGGCCGCCAATTCGGGTGGTGCGTGGAGTCCTATCGGCGACGTGACCACCATCATGCTGTGGGTCAAGGGTAATGTCACCGTCCAGGCGCTTATCTCGTACGTCCTGCTGCCGAGTATCGTGTCGATGGTTCTTCCCCTATGGGTGCTGTCGCGCAAACTCCACGGCTCGCTGCCGCCTTTGGCTCCGCAGAAGGACCTCAACCCCAATGTAACCGAGCGCGAACGGGCACTCATCTTCGGCCTTGGCGTCTTCGGGTTGCTGTTCGTACCGGTATTCAAAACGCTTACGCACCTGCCGCCGTTCATTGGCATATTGCTCGTCCTTGGTGCTCTGTGGACATTCACCGAGTGTTTCTACAACGGCAAACGCATGTCGAAAAACAAGGAGCTCCGCATACCCAAGGTGATAGCCCGCATCGACATGCCCTCGATTCTGTTCTTCCTGGGTATCCTTATGGGTGTGGCCGTACTGCAGTCCACCGGCTTATTGGGAGCTATGGCGGGATGGCTCGACACAAACATCCACAACATCTTTGCTATCAATACATTGCTCGGCGGTTTGTCGTCTATTGTTGACAACGTGCCTCTCGTGGCCGGCGTAATGGGTATGTATCCTGTTGAGTCGCCCGAAGCTGTCGGCTACGCAGCCAACTTTGTTGTCGACGGCCACTTTTGGGGCTTGCTCAGCTACTGCGCCGGTGTCGGTGGCAGTCTGCTCATCATCGGTTCGGCCGCCGGCGTTATCGCCATGGGGCTGGAGAAAATCAACTTCGGTTGGTACCTCAAGAACATCACGGGCCTCGCCCTAATCGGATACCTCGGCGGTATCGTCATCTACTTCCTCGAGCACTTGCTGTTTTAGGCCCCTCCCCGACTTAGTCCAGTGCGCGGGGGCGGGTGGCGCTGAAGGAGATATGCTTGAGTATCAAGACGGGGAGCATTTGACCGAGGACCATGGCGAGGATAACGAAAAAGAATGTCACGCCGTTGCTTATGGCCAGGTAGCAGTAGTGGTCGAAGGCTTCTTCGCTGCCGGTGGATATGAGCATGACAACGGCCTGGATGCAGCGGTAGCCATACATGCCCGGAATCATGGGCAGCAGCGACGGGAAGGCGAATGTCTCGGGTGGCACCTTGGCGCGCGGTGCGATGATGACGGCGAGAAGACCGATAAGGAGGGCGCCGACAAGGCTTGCGCCGACTATGTGCCATCCGAACAGGTTAATCATTGCCCAACGCGTTGCGTGACCGGCTCCGGCAATGACCGCAAACCATACGAATGCATTTCGCGGCGGGTTGCTTATCGCGGCAAAACCTATCGCGGCTATGGCGGCAAAAAACGCATCCTGGAGTATGTCGAACAAAATAGTCATGGCACGTTTAACATTTCTTATGAAACAAGCTCTTACAATGGTGACTGATTGAGCCACAGGAAGCCGAGCATAAGCCCCACTGCTATACACGACGTCAGTATCGTGGCGTTGATAAATCTCGATATGCCCGTCAGATAATGCCCGTCGAAGATATCGCTGACACTGTTTATATACGGTATACCGGGGATAAGGTAGAGCACCGATGTGGTCAAGGCGATATCAGGTGTGTCAGTCAGGGTACCTCGGAAACCGAGGAATGCAGCTATCATGGCCGACACGGTGGCGCAGACAAGCCAAACACCTTTTTCGTCCCAATCGTGTCGCAGCAGAACGAGTTTGAGCGAAAAACCCGCCGCCGTGGCAAGGAAAACGATGGCCATAGCCATCGGGTCGCCACCGAACAACCGGCAGAAGGCGGCGTTGGCGAGGGAGGCGAGTATCATGACCGTCCAGGGATTCATCCTTTTGTGGTTGACTATGCGTTCCATGCGCGCTTCGGCCTCATAAAAGTCGATTTCGCCGTCGGACATCGCCCACGACAGTTGCGACAGCTGACTGTTGATATAATAACTGACGGGCACTTTGGCTATCTGACATGAATAATGATAGTTCTGCGCCTCGTCGGCTGTCGAAAGGTGCACGATGATATTATGCGGCAGTGTAATCAGATGGGCGTGCATACCGATGGTTGCAGCTATACGTTTGATATTCTTACTGATACGGATACACGTTGCCCCGCAGCCTAACATATACGAGGCATAGCGGGCCAGGAAGCGGCAATACCGCTGGCCAACGCTGTTGTCGGGATGTATGCACTGCGGGGTATCGAAAAGCATAATAATCTAGTGTGATGAACTGATATACATTAAAAACGCCGGAGGGTGTAGGTTGGTTGCAAAAAAATGCGTAAATTTGCCGTTAATATTCTTTACCACTCATTGTCACCGAATTATGTACCTGAAAAAACTACTGTTTACCTGTGCTTCGGCTTTGCTGCTGTCCTCGGCTACATACGCTATCAAAACCGACGACCTGGTGTGGCACAGCGCCGACTCGCTGCCTCTGTTAGGCACTCTTGCTCCCGATGCCTCGAAGGCTTACTCGCGTCTGCCCGACTCGCTCGAAGCCAAGTTGCGCCCCGAGTTGTGGGCGTTGGGCAAGAACTCGGCCGGTCTGGCTATCCGCTTCCGCTCGGATGCGTCGGCCATGGGGTTCAAGTGGAAGTCGCTCAACAAGTTCAATATGAATCACATGACGCCCACCGGCATTCGCGGCATGGACCTGTATGCCCTCGATGACGACGGCCGGACATGGGAAACAGTCACTTCCGTACGACCCCTGCAAAACAGCCACCATACCACGACCATGGCTGTCACCGACATGACACCCGTGATGCGCGAGTACATGCTATATCTCTCGCTGTACGACGGTATCGACTCTATATATATAGGTGTCGATTCGGCGGCTACCGTGCTCAGCCCTGCTGTCAATCTGCCCGAGCGACGCAAACCGCTGGTAATGTACGGCACATCCATCCTGCAAGGCGGCTGCGCCAACCGTCCCGGCATGGTGCATACCTCGATATTGGGCCGGCGACTGAACCGCGAGGTCATAAACCTCGGCTTCAGCGGCAATGCCAAGCTCGACACGGGCATAGCCGAACTGATTGCCCAAGCAGACCCGTCGGTGATAGTGCTCGACATGCTGCCAAACTGCAAGAAGGAGGAGTTGGAGGAAAAGCTTGTGCCTTTCTACAATATTGTCCGCAAGGCGCACCCCGGTGTACCCATCCTGATGGTTGAGAGTCCGCTGTTCCCCATCATGAAGTGGAACAACGAGACGCGCGAGACCATCACCGAGAAGAACCGCACACTCAAACGCATATACGACACCCTGACTCCCTCCGACCCCGACCTGTACTACTTCGAGGGCGAGCGGATACTGACCAACCGCGAGGGCACCGTCGACAACTACCACCTGACCGATATGGGGTTCACCGAGTTTGCCAACAACCTCTACCCCGTGCTGAAAGAACTGATCGAAAAATCCGCATCCAAATAACCAATGAAACATCTATCCCGTAATACCGCAGCCGCCGTAATGGCCGTGCTGCTCGCCGCGCCGGCATGGAGCGGCAACGAGACTCCCAAACGCGAACTGCGCTCAACATGGTTCACTACCCACGTCAATATCGACTGGCCACGCACCAAGGGTTCGTCGGACCAGGTAATAGCGAAACAGAAAGCCGACATGATAGACTATATCGAGGGTTTCGAGCGCATGAACCTGAACGGCGCCTGCTTCCAGGTGCGCGCACAGTGCGACGCCACCTACCGTTCGAGCTACGAACCGTGGTCGGCCGTTATCACCGGCTCCCGAGGTGTCGACCCGGGTTGGGACCCGTTCCAATTCTGCATCGACGAGTGCCACAAACGCGGCCTCGAGTGCTACGCCTGGATCAACCCCTTCCGTTGGTCAACGGGCACAGACTACAAGACCCCGCAGGACATCGAGTTCAAGGAGAAGGGCTGGATTCTGTCGTACGGCGGCTACTACGTGCTCAATCCCGCCCTCCCCGAGGCGCGCGAGCATATCCTGAAGGTGTGTCGCGAAATCATCACCAAGTATGACATTGACGGCGTATTGTTTGACGATTATTTCTACCCCAACAACATCCCCGAAAATGAGTCGGCCGGCGACTGGGCGCAGTACAAGGCAAGCGGTACGACCATGAGCATCGGCGACTGGCGCCGCGAGAACATCAACATATTCGTGCGCGCTTTCCAGGCCATGATCGAGGAGGAACACCCCGACATGCGCTTCGGCATCAGTCCGGCCGGTGTGGCCGGCAAGGCCAACACCTCGGCAGGTAAGTTCGGTGTCGACCCCGTGCCCGTGGCCGCCTCCGACTGGCAGTACGGCACTATCTACTCCGACCCCCTGGCTTGGCTGAACGACGGCTCAATCGACTTCATCTCGCCCCAGATATACTGGCAGACTTACCACTCGACGGCTCCCTACGAGCCTCTGTGCGAGTGGTGGACTCGCATGGGTGACCACTTCGGCCGTCACTTCTATTCGAGCCAAAACGTCTACTTCTTCGAGAACGCCAACAACACCACCAGTTGGAACGAAGTAGCCAAGCAGATCGAGCTGAACCGCAAATATGCCGCATCGACGGCCGAGAAGGCTCCGGGTACTATCTACTTCAGCTCCAAGTACTTCTATGGTCCTGCTCTGAGTGGTCTTGGCGACCATCTGTTAGCCAATGTCTATCAGACCAAGTCACTGACGCCCATTGTATCGTGGAAGAAGGTACCCTCATTCGGCGCTCCCGAAGGTCTGACACTGACCGGCGACGTGCTGACATGGAAAGCCATCGAGGCTCCCCGCTCCAACATCCGTTACACTGTCTATGCCATACCCGCCGAGTTGACCATCGACGAGGCCATGGAGGCTGACGGCGACGGCATCAGCAACGACTACCTGCTCAAGGTGGTTTACGGCACCGAGTTCACCGTGCCCGAGAACTTGCTCGACGACCATTGGTATGCCGTATGCGCTATGGACGGCCTGGGCAACGAGTTTGCACCCGCCACCACCGGTTACGGCGAGGGCGAGAGCGCCAAAGTCACACTGCTCAGCCCTGCCGAAGGTGCCGGGGTGGCGTGGACAGAGTCGTTCTCGTGGTCGGCCGCTGACGGTGCTTCGTACACAGTCCGCATCGCCTCCGATGCCGCATTCAGCGACATCGTCTACACCTCGCAACGCCTCTCGATGGCTTCAGTGGTGCCCGATATGACCGGGTTCGAGCCTGAAACCAAATACTACTGGAACGTCACCTGCGCCGAGCCCGGCAAGCTGCGTACCATCTCCGACACTCGTTCGTTTACCACCCCCGCCTACACCAACCTCCCTGCCGCTCGCCTCCTCGCGCCCGAAAACGGTGTCGAGGTCGAAGGCGACGTGCGGTTCAGCTGGACGGCGGTCGACGGTGCTTCGTCGTACACTCTCGAAGTAGCCAAGGATCAGGCATTTACTGCCATGCGCTATCGTGCCGAAGCGGCCGAACCGGCGCTGACCGTCAATCCCTCACTCATTGGTAAGGGTGAGTGCTACTGGCGCGTCACCACCACTGCGCCCCTCAGCAATCCGTCAGTATCGGAAGTGCGCAAGTTCACCATCGCCAACCTCGCTGTCGGTGCGTTCGAACCCGGCTACGTCGTTGTCACCGACGGTGCCAATTATCCCGAGAAGGACGGCATCAAAGTGGAAAATCTGTGGATTCGCGGCAACTTCGGCGGACTGGCCAACATGGCGTTTGACAACGGCGGCAGCACCGCCCGCAGCATGGTGGCAGCCGGCGACTTCGTCTACGTCACCCGACGCTCCGAAAATGCCGAGGGCGCTACCTGCTTCCTCGACAAATACGACGACCTGACCGGCGAACGTATCAGCTCGATTCAGCTTGGCGACGAAGCCCGCTCGGCCTACTACCCCGACAATACCGTGGTCACCGACGATGCCGGCAATGTCATCATCGCCAACCTGACCCTCAACGCTACCACGGTGCCCGTGCGTCCCGTGCTCGTCGACCTCACTGACGGCTCGACGTCGCCTCTCGCCGAGATTCGGCTCAAGAACCTGTCGGCTGCCCGCGTCGATCATATCAATATCACCGGCGACGTCACCACGGGCAACTACACCGTCTATTTTGCTTTGGCATCGACAAACAATCTCGTCCGTGTAAGCTACACCGACGGTGTCGAGACCGAGGTCAAGATCACCAAGTTCAGTTCCTTCTACCCCTCCAACTGTTCGACATTCGGCATCGCACCCTTCCTTACTCCGATAAGCCACGACGAAGTGCTGGCTAACGGCGGTGGAACGGGTCTGGGTGTCTACAACCTGGCAACAGGCAAACTCACCGACTCGGTTGACAAATGCGCCGACAACACATCGGCCGGAACTACGGCCAACGGTTCGACACGATTCACCATGGCCGGCGACATCTACACTGCGTACCCGGCCACCGACCACCGCAACGGCTACACGTTCGACATCGTGCGCGGCAAGGATGCAACCTTTGCATCGACCCGCCACATAGCCACCGTGCCTGCGGGCGCATTGGGCTCGCACGACTCGGGCACATCGTCGACACCCCTTTCGGCTGTCACCGACCCTGACGGATCCACCCGCCTGTATGTCTACAGCCCGGGCAACGGCCTGGCCGGTTATCGCCTGATCGACACACAGGCCGGAGCAAGCGACATCGCCGTGGCCGGTGACCTGACGCCGACCGTTGACGGCCTGACCGTGCGTTTCAACAAGGCTGTAGGCAGTTGCACCGCCTACACCGTGACCGGAGCTGCCGTGGCACAATCCGCATGGAGCAGCGCCGTCACCCTCCCCGCCCCCGGCCATTACATCCTCGTGGCTGACGGTAAGGCCTATCGCGTGGCTGTGCGCTAAGTTTTTAAGCTAAGTTTTTCGCTAAAAATTTGGCTATCAACCAAAAAAGTAGTAATTTTGTACGCATTTTTAGCCGTACCGGGCTCCGACCAAGCAGTGTGCCAACGATTAGAGCACCTCGCCCGACGGACTTAACATTTTAATAATCAACAATTTAATGTACGCAATTGTAAACATTCAGGGACAGCAGTTCAAGGCAGAAGCCGGCAAGTTCCTGTACGTTCATTTCCTCGGCGACAATGTCAAAGAAGGTGACGTGGTTGAATTCGACCAGGTTCTCCTCGCCGACAATGATGGAGATGTTAAGGTAGGCGCTCCCACCGTAGAAGGCGCCAAGGTAGTATGTGAAGTAGCCCTTCCCCTCGTAAAAGGTGACAAGGTTATCGTCTTCAAGAAGAAACGCCGCAAAGGCTATCGTCGTAAGAACGGTCACCGTCAGTACTTTACCAAAATCGTGATTAAGGACGTAGTTGCATAACCCATTAAAACCCCAAGAAAATGGCACATAAGAAAGGTGTAGGTAGTTCGAAGAACGGCCGTGAATCAGAAAGCAAACGCCTCGGCGTCAAAATCTTTGGTGGTCAGTTTGCTAAGGCAGGCAACATCATCAAACGTCAGCGTGGCACCGTCCACCATCCCGGCTTGAACGTCGGCATGGGTAAGGACCACACCCTCTACGCTCTCGTAGACGGCTACGTTCTCTTCACCGAAGGCCGCAACGGTCGCCGCTTCATCAACGTCACCCCCCTGACAGAAGCACAGGCCTGATAACGCCTCAGTATTCCCACCTACGGAACACATCAAGGAGTCGACCCCACGGTCGGCTCCTTTCGTTATTCAGCCCCTCCCCATCCCTCAGACAACCCTTTATTGGTCCAAGACAGGAGCACAGGAGGACTTTTGGGGTTTGGAGAGTCCAAGACAGGAGCACAGGAGCTTTTTAATTCAGAATGTAAAATTTAGAATTGAAAATAAGCTCCTGTGCTCCTGTCTTGGACTTATTAGACATGCCGAAGGCATGTCCCTACAAAAAACTCCCGTGCTCCCGTCTTGGACCTCACCCTACCTCGGGGAGTAGGCGGTTTGCTTGAGGATGGTGGTGCCGTTGGTGTAAAAGGCGGGGGAAAGGATGTCGAGCAGGGTTGCGTCGGGGTTGGCGGCGAGGTAGTCGCTGACGATACGGTAGCCGGTGTAGCGGACAGCGCGACCGGGGGCATCGGGACTGATGAGACTCGAGTTGGGTCGGAAGTCGAACAGATTGGAGATGACATCCGTGTCGGTCGAATACAGCTTGTTGTCAGCAACGAGCTGCTTCCACATAAAGGCCTCGTTGTCGACCACCTTAGCGTATGTCTCGGGCAGGAATCCCAACACGGAGGCTGTCGAAGCGTCGGGCACCATGGCTTGCTTGGCCACGGCCAAAGCGCCCTCGTAGAGCAAGCGCGACAGCACGTCGGGTCGCTCGCCGGGAGTGTAGGGATAGGCTGTGGACACGAGCGCCTCGGCCATGTCGACAGGAATCATGTTGGGAGTCTTGAGCGAACGCTTGTACTCCGGCCAACCGTTGTAAGCCTCGTTGAGCGGACCGAGGTAATGATTGAGTGCCACGTAGGCCGTCGAGATGGTATCCATGATCATTATAGAACGCGGGTCGCCCCATGTGACTGCCACAAAGCGGTCGGCGGGCAGTTCGAGATTGTTGGCGCGCGCCGTAGCAAGAATACGGCCGAAGGCAGCCTCCTGCGCATTAAGGTCGGGGAAAACTGCCTTGACCTGCGGCATAAACATTACCGTGGCCGGCCATGTGGACCACAACGAGAGCGAAGTGTTGTCGACACGGTCGGTACCGTCGACAAACAGCCCGAAGCCCGTCAGGACTTCCTTGTTTGCGGCCATCATGTCGACACGTGCGGCCGAGTCAAGGTTGACATAGCCCTCGATGTCCAGGTCGAGCCGCTGTATGGGAGCGGGGGTTACCTCGGCGCCTTCGTCGAGAGCAAAAGGTTTGACGTTCTTGTCGGAACAGGCTGTCAGCAGACCGACAGCCAGTATCAAAACGAAGTGTGTAAGTGTTCTGAACATAATGATTAGAATTTGCGGCACAAAGTTATAAAACCTTTATGAAATAAAACAATGAGGAACCCGAAAAAATCTTGGCTACTCCAAACTTTTTTAGTACTTTTGCACTATCTATAACCTTACCGACCAATGTACCACGGACTACTCCGATTCATCACCATTACGTTTGTCTTGCTGTGCTGCGCGTCAGCGGCAGTAAGTCGCGACTTTGTTGTCGTCATCGATGCCGGCCACGGCGGTCACGACTCAGGGTGCGTGGGCAAGGTTGCCAAGGAGAAGAACATCACCCTCGACGTAGCCAAACGCCTGGCCGAGAGGTTGAACCGCGACATGCCCGGCGTGAAGGCCATACTGACCCGCAGCGACGACCGCTTCCTGACCCTGCAGCAGCGTGCCGACGTGGCCAACCGCAACAACGGCGACCTGTTCATCAGCATCCACGTCAACTCGGTGGCCAAGGAGTCGCCCGGCCGTGCCACCGTCTCCGGTGCCTCGGTGTACACACTCGGTCTGAACAAATCGAAGAACAACCTCAACGTGGCCATGCGCGAGAACTCGGTGATGGAACTCGAGAAGGACTACACCCGCACTTACAAGGGCTTCGACCCCTCGTCGGCCGAATCGTACATCATATTCGAGCTTAATCAGAACTCCCATCTGCGACAGAGCCTCGACTTTGCCGCCAAGGCTCAGCGG
The DNA here is from genome assembly GCA_964572615.1 of uncultured Bacteroides sp. Taxonomy (GTDB): domain Bacteria; phylum Bacteroidota; class Bacteroidia; order Bacteroidales; family Muribaculaceae; genus CAG-873. Next base: position 2,420 of record CAZNGJ010000008.1, on the reverse strand, counting down.
CACCTTATTGCCGACGCCGGACGCGCCAACAAGGGCGTTCGTCAGGACGGCTTCTGGGTGTTGTGGGCAACGGGTATGCCGGCCGTGCTGGTCGAACTCGACTTCATCTGTAATCCTGCCCAGGAGGCATTCCTCAACTCGACGGACGGAAGGGTCAAGTGTGCCGACGCACTGTATAACGCCGTGGCCGAGTATCGCAGCAAGACAACCACGGCAAAAAGCACCGCGACTACAAATAATGACACTGCGAAAAAGCAAGCCACCACCCCGGCGAGCAGCGTAGCCTCAGCGTTCAAGAAATAGAAACACATTATAATATACTAACAATGAAAAAAATTTTTTCCAAAGAAGTACTTATCGGCTTCCTCGTGATACTGGCCCTGGCTATCCTGTTCGTGGGCATCGACTTCCTCAAGGGGGTCAACGTGTTCCAGAAAGCCAATTACTACTATATGTCTTACGAGAACGTGCAGGGACTGACCGTGTCGGCGCCCGTGACCGTGAACGGATACAAGGTCGGGCAGGTGCGCGACATCGCCTATGAGTACGACAACCCGGGCCATGTGCGCGTCGACATCGACATCGACGACGAACTGCGCCTGCCGCAGGGCACTGAGGCCTACCTGGAGAGCGACCTGCTCGGTACGGCCTCGATAGCGCTCCACCTCGGCACCGGCAAGGACATGATAGCTGCCGGCTCGCGCCTGCCCGGCGTTGTGCCTTCGGGCATGATGGACAAGGTGTCGAACGACCTGCTGCCCGCCGTCTCGGAGGTGTTCCCCAAGGTTGACTCGCTGCTGTCCAACATCAACGCTCTCGTTGCCGACCCCGCCATCAAGGCTTCGGTAGAACGTCTCGACGTTCTGACAGCCAATCTCGTGGCGACCACGCAGCAGCTCAACGCTCTGATGGGTACACTGCCCCCAATCACCCGCGACATCAAGCACGTGACGGGCAACTTCGTCACCACCTCTGACGACCTCAAGACACTGTCGGCCAACGTAAGTCAGCTGCCCCTCGACAGCCTGGTCAACTCGCTGCAGCTCACCCTCGACAACCTGCACGCCCTGACCGGCCAACTTAACGCCGGCATGAACAGCACCAACTCGACCCTCGGACTTCTGATGAAGGACCCCGGCCTGTATAACAACCTGAACAAGAGCGTACAGAGCCTCGACTCGCTGTTTGTCGACATCAAAAAGAATCCCAAACGTTATATCAGCATCAAGCTTTTATGATATTCACATCGTCATTGGCCACCTTCGGCCGGTACTGTCTGTTCATGCAGAGGGTATTCGCGCTTCCCGAGAAGTGGGGTGTCTTCGGCCGACGCACTGTCGCCGAGGTCTCCAAACTCGGCGTCGGCTCGATACCTCTTGTGCTGATCATATCGCTGTTCATCGGTGCCGTCATCGCCATCCAGATGCAGCTCAACATCTCGTCGCCGCTCATCCCGAGTTACTCGGTTGGTCTGGCCACGCGCGACATCGTGCTCCTGGAGTTCTCCAACTCCATCCTGTGTCTTATCCTGGCCGGTAAGGTCGGCTCGAACATCGCCTCCGAGATTGGCACCATGCGTGTCACCGAGCAGATCGACGCCCTCGAGATTATGGGTGTCAACAGTCGCTGTTACCTGGTGCTACCGAAAATCATAGCCTTCGTGGCCTTCATGCCTATCCTGGTGATACTGTGCATGTTCACGTCGCTCGTCGGCGGCTACCTGGTGGCAGTCTTCACCGACATCATCACCGTGTCGCGCTACGTCTACGGCCTGCAGGCGTTGTTCAACGAGTGGTACGTATGGTACGCGCTTATCAAGTCGCTCGTGTTCGCCTTCATCATCGCCTCGGTAGCATCGTTCTACGGATACTACGTCAAGGGCGGCGCACTCGAGGTCGGCAAGGCCAGTACCAACGGCGTGGTGTCCAGCTCGATTCTTATCCTGCTCTTCGATGTCTTACTCACCAAGCTCTTACTGCAATGATTGAAGTCCGCGATGTTACCAAGTCGTTCGACGGTCGCACCGTCCTGCACGACATTAACGCCACCTTCTACACCGGCAAGACCAACCTCATCATCGGTCAGAGCGGATCGGGCAAAACGGTTCTTATGAAGTCGCTTGTGGGCCTCATCACCCCCGAGCAAGGCGAGATACTCTTTGACGGCCGCGACATGATGACCATGTCGGCCGACGAGCGCAAGAACCTGCGCCGCGAGATTGGTATGCTCTTCCAGGGTTCGGCACTGTTCGACTCGGAGACAGTGCTTGGCAACGTGATGTTCCCCCTGGTAATGTTCTCTGACATGACCCGCGCCGAGATGCGCGACCGCGCCGAGTTCTGCCTGGAACGCGTCAACCTGTCCGGCGCCGAGAACAAGTACCCTAGCGAGATCTCGGGCGGCATGCAGAAGCGTGTGGC
>CAZNGJ010000007.1:0-45752 GCA_964572615.1 uncultured Bacteroides sp. | reverse complement strand
GCCTCAACGATTGACCGCCCCGCCGTTAACTTTTCTTGTCAAACAAGCTCTAAAAGAGGTCGATGCTCCCGCACCGGCCTCTTTTTCCCTCTCCCGACAGACTATACTCCGGGTAAAGCTGTCGGAAAAATCTATATGAAAAAACTAATCGTGTCTTTTCGAACTATTAACCATTAAAAACTTAAAATGAAACAATTTATGCTTTGATGCGTTCCACGTAGCTGCCGTCGCGGGTGTCGATCTTCACCTTGTCGCCGATATTGCAGAACAAAGGAACGCGAACTTCTGCACCGATTTCAACAGTTGCGGGTTTGAGAGTGTTGGTAGCGGTGTCACCCTTGATGCCGGGTTCGGTGTAGGTGATTTCGAGAACGACGCTGGTGGGCATTTCGCAAGTCAGAATGGTATCGGTGGCTGCGTGTACCATAGCCTCGCAGATGTCACCTTCCTTAAGAAACTGTACACCGTCGATGCTCTCGCCGGGGATAGCTACCTGCTCGAAAGTTTCGGTGTGCATGAAGTTGTAACCCATATCATCCTTGTAGAGGTACTGATAGGGGCGACGTTCGATGCGCACTTCGTCAACCTTTACACCCGAGTTCCATGTCTTGTCGATAACACGGCCGGTCTTAACGTTTTTCAGTTTGGTGCGGACGAAGGCAGGGCCTTTACCGGGTTTAACATGAAGGAATTCAACGATAAAAAAGAAGTTGCCGTCGATATCGAGGCACATTCCGTTTTTGAAATCTGCTGTTGTTGCCATAATAATATCTTTAATTTTTCTATTTTAATTTCAATCCTTAAACATGACAGCGAGCACAATGGCGCCAATCACGGCACAAAGTTACAAATTTTTCGGCGAAAAAAAGCGTTTTTATAAGCCCAAAGCATGTTTTTTACGTTCGCGCGATATTTTTATAGGGTGATTTCCATGCTGTTTGCGCTAAGTTTGCTATCTTTGTAGGAAATTTCTACCACCGATGGAAACCAAACCGATCAACCAGCTATACCTGCAGGATACTGCCTTCCAGAATCTGATGCAGCGCCGCATATTCAACGTGCTGCTCATTGCCTCGGACTACGACGCATTTATGCTCGAAGAGGACGGCCGTGTCGAGGAACAGCTGTTCTTCGAATACATGGGTCTCAACCTCAGCTCCCCGCCCCGTGTAACCCGAGTTTCCAACACCGACGAGGCGCTGCACCAACTCTCCTCCAAGAAGTACGACATCGTATTCACCATGCCCGGCGTAGACATCTCCGAAGCCTTCGACGGTGCAAAGATTATCAAGGCTCTCTATCCCGACACTCCCATCATCGTGCTGACGCCCTTCTCGCGCGAGGTGTCACGTCGACTTGAGGCCGAGGACATGTCGGGTATCGACTTCGTGTTCAGCTGGCTGGGCAATGTCGATTTGCTGTTGGCCATCATCAAGCTCCTCGAAGACAAGATGAACGCCGAAAACGACATCACCGATGTCGGGGTACAGATGATTCTGCTTGTCGAGGACTCGGTACGCTTCTACTCGTCGGTCCTCCCCACAATTTACAAGTTCCTGCTCAAACAGTCGGTGACATTCGCTACCGAAGCTCTCAACGAGCACGAACAGATGTTGCGTATGCGTGGCCGACCCAAAGTGATGCTGGCACGAAACTACGAGGAAGCCATGGAGCTCTACGAGCGCTACCACGACAACATACTGGGCGTCATCAGCGACGTGTCGTTTAAGCGCGAAGGTGTCAAGGACCCGCAGGCCGGTATTCGGCTGGCCAAAACAATTCGGGAGCGCGATCCGTTCCTGCCCATCATCATCGAGTCGTCCGAAGCCGAAAACGAGCAACGTGTGGCAGAGTTTGACGGCACATTCATCGACAAAAACTCGAAGAAACTCTCAGTCGACCTCGGCGAAGCCATAACGCGCAACTTCGGTTTCGGGGATTTTATCGTCAAAAATCCCGCTGACGGCAAAGAAGTGATGAGGCTCACTTCGCTAAAGGACCTGCAAAGCCGCATAGGCGAGATTCCCGACGAATCGCTGTTCTACCACGCTGCCAAAAATGATATTTCACGTTGGCTGTACTCGCGCGCCATGTTCCCGATAGCCAACGTACTCAAGCACCTGCGCTTCGACTTTGTGACTCAGGCACAGGACATCCGCGACGTCATCTCGGAAGCCATTGTCAAGTACCGACGAATGAAAAACCGAGGTGTGGTAGCCATCTACAAGCGCGACCGATTCGACCACTACTCCAACTTTGCCCGTATCGGTCAAGGATCCTTGGGCGGCAAGGGTCGCGGTCTTGCGTTCATCGACTCTATCATCAAGAAAAAGCAGGAGTCGGACAATTTCCAGGGTGTCAGCATATCCATACCGCGTACTGTCGTGCTGTGTACCGACATCTTCGACGAGTTCATGGCCAATAACGACCTGTATCATGTCGCCCTAAGCACAGCAGCCGACGAGGTGATACTGCACCATTTTCTTGAAGCCGAACTGCCGCCAAGACTTATCGAGGACTTCCTGTCACTGTTCGATGTTGTCGACCGCCCGCTGGCCATCCGCAGTTCCAGTCTGCTCGAGGACTCGCATTACCAGCCCTTCGCCGGCATCTACTCGACATATATGATACCGCGCAGCGAGGACAAACTCGAGATGCTCAACCGGCTCTCCGACGCCATCAAGGGTGTCTATGCGTCGGTATTCTACAAAGCATCGAAGGCATACATGAATGCCACCCGCAATGTCATAGACCAGGAGAAAATGGCCATCATAATACAGGAGGTTGTCGGCGAGTATCACGACGACCTGTATTTCCCGTCATTCTCGGGTGTAGGTCGCTCGCTCAACTACTACCCTATCGGCAAGGAAACACCCGAAGACGGCGTGGCGCAAGTGGCTGTCGGACTGGGTAAATACATAGTGGACGGAGGTACGGCGCTGCGCTTCTGCCCCCGACATCCGCGGTCGGTCCTGCAAACCTCGACACTCGACATCGCGCTCAAGGATACACAGACCCGATTTGACGCACTCGAACAACATCCCAAAACCGACTATTTTTCGGCCGATGACAGCCTGAATATCGTGTCGCGTTCCGTGCAGGACTTTGCCGGCAAGCCGGTTCTGAACTACATGGTGTCGACTTACGACGCAGCCAACGATATGCTGGTCGACAACAACTTCGGTCGCGGTCGGCGTGTTGTCACCTTCACCAACATACTGCGCGACAACGCTTACCCCCTCGCACCGGCTGTCGAATTCATGCTCTCGGTCGGTCAACAAGCCATGGGTCGACCGGTCGAGATAGAATTTGCAGGCATCATCAACGAAAACACATCCGGCGGCAAGAACAAAGGTCATATCTACTGGTTGCAGATACGCCCTATCATCGACAAGAAGGATATGGTGGACGACACTATGCTCGATGTCCCCGACTCTGACCTAATACTGAAAAGTAATACCGCCCTCGGCCACGGCTCGATTGATTCGATATACACGGTGGTTTATGTAAAGCCTGATGCATTCAACTCGCTCGACTCGCGCACCATTGCCACCGAGATAGCTGCGATAAATACCCGTATGGCTGAACGCGAGGACTTCTATATCCTCATCGGCCCGGGCCGTTGGGGTACAAGCGACCCGGCCTTGGGAATACCTGTGCGCTGGCCCGACATCGCCAATGCAAGACTCATAGTGGAATCCTCACTCGAGAATTACCATATCGAGCCGAGTCAGGGCACCCACTTCTTCCAAAACTTGACGTCGTTCGGCGTCGGATACCTGACCATCAATCCGTTCTCGAACGATGGACTGTACGATACCGCCTTCCTCGATGATCAACCGGCTGTCGAGGAAACCGAACATGTACGCGTGGTGCGTTTCGACAGTCCGCTGCGCATCGGAATCGACGGCAGCCGAAGTGTCGGGGTGGTGCTCAAACCGGGTATTAAAATAAAAAGTGAAATGGAACTCTGACGGGTTTATATCCGCTCGGAATTAATATATATTAAGGTTATGTTTGACAAACTGAAAAAAGCACTCGGCTTCGGTCCGGCTAATGACAACGACGAACTCATTACCGACGATCCCGAACTCCATACCCCCGATTCATCTCCCTTTGCCTTGAACGGCAGTGTTCAGGTTCAGGTAGAGACCACAGGCCTTGATGAAACTGTAACCGAGGTTTTCAACCAGGTGATTGTGCAGTTCAACAAGGCTCTTCCCGGTTTTCTGAAGGACTCCGTCGACCCGGAACGCGAGAAGCAGCAGTTGTTCAACGCGCTGTCCGAAGATGTCAAAGCTCACCTGCGTGCACTCGAACGCGGTGTCACCGACCGTCTCGATCAAGCGTGGCGCACGGAACGCGACAAGTTGCAATCCGACCTGCGCAACATCAGCGAGACAGCCAAGGACCTTGAGGCAAAGCGAGCCGAACTTAAGCAGCAGCAACTGAGCAGCGAGCGCCAGAAGCGGGCTCTGACCGACCGTGTCAAGGACCTCGAGAAACAGATTCTCACCTTCGAAGCCGAAAAGGAACAGCTCGAACTGGAGAACAAGAGCATGCTCAACAAGGTTAAAGTGGCTCAGGTCTACGAGAAAGACCTCGAAGCGCTGCGCGAACAGGTGGCACAAAAAGGTAGCATTGACCCCAATCCCGAACTGCTTGAGCAAATAGAGACTCTGAAGGCCGAAAAGGACGAGTTGATCGAGCGGGTAACCGCTCTCACCGAAATCGAGGAACAATACAACGCCATGATCGAACGCATGGAGGTTGTCGAAGAGAAGATGGCCGAGTTTGACGAGATGACTGCCAACAAGGACGCACGCCTGGCGTCGATGAAGGATCAGTTGACAGTAGCCAAAGAGACAATAACCGAAAAATCCAAAAAACTGGACGACCTCACTGCCGAGATGGAGCGTCTGCGTAAGGAGCGTAACGCGGCAGTGGAACAAGTCAAGGCTTACGAACGAGCCGCTACAAAGGCTGAGGGTGACGGTACTCCCGTTGCTCAGCCTCGGATCTCCATGCCAGACAGCGACGACATACTCAACGACACCGACTGGATAGTGCAGCCTGCGGGTAATAATCGTCGCAAACCTACCGACTCCCGCCACGACCGTCCTTCGCGGCCCAAGAAGTCGACACCCCGCGACGACGGACAGATGTCGCTGTGGTAAATCGTCCGTATTCCTCCTATTTCTAAACCAATCATTGCAATGACCGATATAAAGATACTTTGTGCCACCGCGGCACTCTCAATTTTGGCACCGATGACAGCGGTTGCCACTGATAATATTGTAAAAGAAATAACACCCTATACGACAACCCACGGCGCGGCTCCCAAACCGATGGAGTTCGTCGACGGGACTACTTATGTTCAACTCTCTGACGACGGCCGTACCATCGACGTGTTCGAGGTGACATCGGGTAAAAAGACAGAAACGATACTCGATCTTGGCCATACACGCGAAACTACCCTTGCCGTCATCGACGGTTTCATCTTCTCGCCGGACCGTACCAAAATCATTGTTTGGTACGACGCCAAGCCCATCTATCGCCGTTCGTTCGTAGCCCGTTACTATGTGTACGACGTCCGTACGCGTCAGCTGAGTCCTCTTGCCAACGACTTCGAGTATGTGCAGAGTCCTGTATTCTCTGCCGACGCACGCATGATAGCCTTCGTGTACGAAAACAATATCTATCTCAAAAAACTCGATTTCAACACCCAGGTAGCCGTTACCACCGACGGAAAAAAGGGCAGCATTCTTAACGGTGTAACCGACTGGACATACGAAGAGGAGTTCTCGACCGTGTGCACCATGGCATTTTCACCCGACAACACGTCGCTGTGTTACGTCAAGAGTAACGAAACCGATGTGCCCACCTACACTCTGCCCTTATACGCCGGTGCATGCGACCGTCAGGAGCAGTATGCACTCTATCCCGGTCAGTTTACTTATAAGTATCCTGTGGCGGGCGAAACAAACAGCACTGTAAGCCTCCACACATACGAGATATCCAATCGTAACACCAAGGATATTACACTGCCTGACAAGCAGATAGAATACATACCCCGCATTGATTTTGCTCCCGTGGGTGACCAGTTGCTTGTCACCACTCTCAACCGCGACCAAAACCGCATGGAGATCTACTCGGTCAATCCCAAAACGACACTCTCGACATCGGTACTCGTAGAAAAATCGGATGCATGGATTCTTCCTTCGACCTACGAGGGCATGACCGTTGTCAGCGATGGTTTCGTCATACAATCAGCTCGCTCGGGTTGGAATCACCTGTACAAATACGCCTTCAACGGCACACTCACCCGTACGCTCACCTCCGGCGAGTTTGACGTCACTGCTTTCTACGGAATGGATGCATCGGGCGCAGTATATTATCAGGCAGCACGCCCCACCCCAATCGACCGCACGGTCTTCCGCACCGATGCCAAGGGCGTCACCACAGCACTCTCCACCGAAGGTGGCAGCGGTTCGGCTACGTTCTCGCCCGACTGCAAGGTGGCAATGCTCAGCTACAGCAATGTCACAACCCCCACGGTGTACAGCCTTATCAATGACCGTGGCCGTCAAGTCCGTACCTTGGTCGATAATGCCTCGGTTATCAACGAATTGCCCGGACTGCCCACCAAGGAATTTATCAAGATACCCGGCGGCGACGGGGTCGAACTTAACGCATATATTATTCGTCCTGCCGACTTCAACCCCGCAAAGAAATATCCCGTTGTGATGTATCAGTACAGTGGCCCCGGCTCCCAATCGGTGCTCAACCGTTGGAGCGTGTCGTGGGAACAGTATTTCGCTTCAAAGGGCTTTGTAGTGGTATGCGCAGACGGTCGTGGTACCGGTGGCCGCGGCAACGCCTTTATGTTCCCCGTCTATCGCAAACTCGGTTACTACGAAACCATCGACCAGGTGGCTGTAGCCCGTTGGCTCGGTGCGCAGAGTTGGGTCGACCCCGGTCGCATCGGAATCCACGGTTGGAGTTACGGTGGCTATGAGACTCTTATGTGTTTGCAGGCTGATAATTCGCCCTTTGCAGCAGGCGTAGCGGTAGCCCCCGTTACCGACTGGCACTTGTACGATACTGTCTATGCCGAACGCTACATGCTGACCCCTCAACAGAATTTCGACGGCTATCGTACATCGGCACCGCTGAACTTCACCGACAAAATGCGTTCTCAGTTGTTAATAATGATAGGAACAGCCGACGACAATGTCCATCCCGCCAACACATACGAGTATGCGGCCAATCTGCAGATGAACGGTACTCTGTTCGACATGATGGTTTTTCCCAACAAGAACCACAGCATTTACGGCTGCAATGCCCGTGCTGTTGTCTACGGCAACATGTTCCGCTTTTTCTATAACCAACTGATGCAAAAATGAGCAACCGTCTGTACACACCCGAATCGAGTGCCCTCACGACAATCTGTCGCGAGTGGTACGTGACGTTCGGAGCCATGACTCTGGCGGTGGTGCTGTCGTTATGGGTACATCCGCTTTGGATGCCTCTCATTGACCTCGGACTGGCAGTTGCCCTCGCCTTGTTCGGACCGGGACGTAAGGTTATGCCGGGCGAACCGTGCGGTCGCTTGACAATCATCACTGTATATATCCTTTTAGCAACGGGACTGGTTTCGTTCAGCATCAATCTGGCTTATCACACGAGTTTTATCCGCTTCTTCTTCGACATCAGCACCCTCAACCACTCAATCCCCTATATCACCTCGCTGGTGCTATTCCCTATCTGCACTTTAATAGCGGGACTGGCAGGAACAAGCAGGCTTTCGGCGAAGCATGCCCGTCTGTGTCACCTGCATAACGAGTACAATCCGTCGCAACCGATGTTCGGGCGCGTAGTGCATGGCACTTACCGTTCGATGCTACGTCGCATGGCTCTCATGGGGGGCATAATCAGCGTCATCGACTGGGCATACTACTTCCTGTGCTACAGTAACATGTCGATTAACACCCCGGATCGCTTTTTCTTCTTTGTCGTTCCGGGCGCGATGTATGTATGGAGCATCATATATGTACATCAGGCTTACTCGACACTTACGCTCACTAACGGTCGCATCATCCGTGCATCCGGTGGTCAGGGAGTTTCAAACCGTAGCACCCTTACGGACAGTGCCGTTATCCGTTTCCTTGTTATCCATAATGGCAACCTGCTGCTTAACGTCTCGCCGGCCACCGTCGACGAATGCTCGGTTGATACGCCTGTCACCGAAGTCAAGCCGCTCTCCTTCAAGGGCGACATGGAGATTGCTCGGCGAGATTTCGAACACTTGTCGGGTGTTACCGATTTCAATATCCGCAAACTCTACAAAAGCGAGAATCCCATCCGTCACAACACCATTTACCATTACCTGATTCACATCCCCGACGATGCTTCGACAGGTCGTCTACACGGCGAGTGGACACCGCTCGACGGAGTCGACCGCATGCTCAAGATGGGTGTCGTGACACCGCAGTTTGCCGACGAGATCTTCCGTGTCTACACTACGGCTATGGCTTGGAAGACCTACGACCGCAAAGGCCGCCGGCTCTACCCTATCCGCAACTACCACCCCAACTTCCGCCTGGCCGACATCCACAAATGGGACGTCGACTACGAAGACAACCACTGGCTCCGCGTATCCCGCATCAACCAAGACGCCCCCCTCTGGTTCCTCCGCCGCCTCTGGCTCTAACAGGATTAGAAGGTGGCGTGGAAGGCGATGCGGATGCCGCTGCGGGAGCCGCCGTCGACGGGGAGTTCGCGGTGTGTGAGGCGCCAGACGTAGTCAACACGAAGGCAGCGCAGGATGTTGTCGAGGCCGACTGATGCTTCAAAGTATGGCGTGTGCAATCGTTCGGATACTGTCATACACCCGGGCCACATTATCATGCCGTCCATGCGTGCAGGATCGTTGCGTTGCGACAAACCGCCGTAGAAGCCGTTGACACTAAACGCCTCGCGAAGCTTAAGCTTCTTCAACACCGGAATATAATTGAGAATAGCACCGTTGGCCCAATAGGTCAACTCAAGACTGCCGTAACTGTCAGCCACAAACTCCATGGGTGCCGTCAGCGCGAAACTTTCGGGCTGTATAGTGTAGCTCAAGTTGGTATTGGCAATAAAGAGATGGTTGAACGGGGTACGATGACTCCATACATGACCACCCTTGGCCAACACATCCAGGTACCCGAATGCGCTGAACCAAAAACGCTTGCGGAAACTGAGCCGCGTAGCATTGACAGCACTGAAATTGCCCAGCCCCGACGGAGCAAAGGTATGACCGATGGAGAACACCGGTTGGTCGAGCGATATGGGGAAACGGTTTGACGTTGTCTGATAGAACTTCTCACCCGGTGCAAAACGCAATTCAACTTCGGCCGACGACATATCGAAATGCGGGACCTGCCCCCCCCCCGACAAAGCGAACGACATCTGCGGACTGTGGTACTGACGCTCGTTTTTGAACAACGCCGTCACGGAGAAGTGCGTTTCAAGTTCGAGCGTGTAGAGCAGACTGTTCAACCGACAGTAAGTCATGGGGTCGATGCCGGGTCGATGCAGCGACAGAAATACATTGTCGGGATTGGTAAACGCATACTGCTGACCCGGGCGGTCGACATCGTACGACGAATTGAGACGGATGGAATGAACCGGGAACTCACGCGTATGACGCTGTTTGCGGTTGATGGAGTATTCCAACTCAAGACCATACTTCCAACGATGATCCTTGAAACCACGCGCCACATAGAAGCGACTGAACCAATGCGGATTGAGATTGGCCGTAGTGATACCACCGGCACGCAGACGCATGCCTTCCAAAGGGTTGGCACTGATAGTGGTGTTCATCGGACCGACATCAAACTTAGATTTGGCCCCGTTGGTCGGTACATAACCGGTGACGAGGATACGGACTATCTTCTCGCCCCAATAATACAGAGGCACACGACGCAACCGCGTCAACATACGCCCCACCCCACTCTCACCGCGACTCAGGCCCGTGGGATTGACCATGGCCCAGAAAACCGAGTCGCGACGCAACGCATCGGCCTGCACAGTTACTGGTGCCCGAGGTTTGAAGATTCGTACCTCATCGGCAGGTCTATCGAAATTGTGACCGCTGTAGTCTATGACACGTCGGGCATAAAGCCCTTGCGTGCCCGGGATGATGACAGCCTCGATAGTCATGTCATCGTCCTTAAGGATACGACTGCCGTCGGGGGCCTCCTCGAACGTCTGCGTAATAGCTAAGTTTTCGATAAAGTTAAGGTTGATCTGCCGAGGCACGCGCATATCTACCTTGCGGACAAACGCCGTCGAGTCGGTGGTCGTGACCTCGAGAGTGCCCGTAAAACCGAAAGCAGCCTTATTGTGCGGATAGAAACTCAGCACATAGTACTTGCGGCCGTCGTCAGCATCGACTATCGAATCGGTGATATAGAACTTATAGAAATCGGCTGCAATTGGAGACAGCGGACTGACAAAACGGTTTTGAAGCAACGTGATGTCTCGTGCGTATATATCAACCGGGCCAAGCACATCGTTCATGAACCGGTCCATCGACTCGGCATCGAGCATCTCGTCGATACCTTCGCTACGCTTACCCGTCACAACCGTGTGCGATCCCTCGGGCATGGTGCGGTTGTACACTTTTGCCGACTGTTCGCGAACGGACACGGGGAGTATCGGTCGGCCCGATATGCGCGACGTATCAAGATGCTCTATCAGGAATGGGAACTTGGCCAACAGACCTTTTTCCTCATTGGTATTGACATTGTTCAGCGCTACCGAGATACGCTGGTAAGTATCGTAGTTGTAGTAGGGATGCCTACGCGGGTCGTTAGCGCGGGATGTACCGCGGATGTGACGCATCAAGTCGACTGCCGGGTTGTTCTTCTTGCTGTACTTGTGCTTGCTGACAACCACCTCGCCAAGTTCAACCGCTTGCGGTTGCAGGTAGAAAGCGTAGAGGTTTACGCGATTCTTGGCTATGGCTATCGTTTTCGACGCATAACCTTGGCACTTCACTGTCAGCGCACGCGCCGACTGCGGTATGGTCAGTTCGAAAATACCCTGCGCATCGGTCATACTGCCCTTGCGACCCTTGTCGACCGACACAAAGGCGTTGGCTATCGGAGCGTCAGTCACCGAGTCGCGGACTATGCCACGGACAAAGTAATCGCTGTCGGCAGCCGATCCTGATTGGACAGTCATGAACAGAAGGACAGCAACAAACCATCCGACAAAGCAACGTATGTGGCAAAAATTCATTAACTTTGGAGTAATTTTCAAACCGATGAGTATATGAGTCTCGAAATAGAACGAAAATTCCTTGTGAAAGCCGGCTCCGACATTGCGGCGTTAGCCTGCGACAGTGTCGAAATAGGTCAGAAATACCTCAGTGACAACCCCGACGCAACGGTGCGCGTGCGTATCGCGGGTGAACAGGCGTGGCTTGCGGTCAAAGGCCGCAACTGCGGAGCCGTGCGCTGCGAATGGGAGTACCCCATCCCCGTCGACGATGCCCGTGCCATGATGGACATAGCCGGGTTGCCCGGCGTAGTCAAAACACGCTACTATGTTCCGTTCGGCGGTCACACTTGGGAGGTCGATGTCTTTCACGGCCGTCACGATGGATTGGTACTTGCCGAAGTCGAGCTTAAGGATGCTGAAGAGACGGTCGATATACCGCCCTTTGTCGAGTGCGAAGTCACCGACGACCCGCAGTACTACAACAGCGTTCTTGCCCGCACGGGCCTTTAGCGACGTTCCAAAAGCGCCACGTTCTCCACATGGTGCGTGTGGGGGAACATGTCGACCGGTTGCACGGCAGTGACCTTGTACGCGCCGTCGAGCAACGCCAAGTCGCGGGCCTGAGTAGCAGGATTGCAGCTCACATAGACGATGCGACTGGGTGCGGCATTGAGGATAACGCGCACCACATCCTCGTGCATACCTGCACGCGGCGGGTCGACGATGATAACATCGGGACGCCCGTGCTCAGCCACAAAGTCGTCGGTGAGGACATCCTTCATGTCTCCGGCATAGAATAAGGTGTTGTCAATACCGTTGTCGACGCTATTGACACGCGCATCCTTGATAGCATCCTCGACATATTCGATACCGATAACCTGACGAGCCTTGCGACTGACAAAGTTTGCAATCGTTCCCGTTCCGGTGTACAGGTCGTAAACAAGCTCGTCACCGGTAAGAGAGGCAAAATCGCGTACCACGCTGTACAGTCGGTATGCACCGGCCGAGTTGGTCTGATAGAACGACTTGGCACCCACACGAAACGACAGATCCTCCATAGCCTCGTATATGTATTCACAACCCGAATGGAGCAGAATCTCCTGATCTCCAATGGTATCGTTGACTTTGGTGTTGATGACGTACAATAACGAAGTCAGCTGGGGGAACTCGGCACGTATGGCATCCATAACACCACGAATAGCTTCGGAATCGTCCTCACCGAAAACCATCACCACCATACTCTCACCTGTCGAGGCAAGACGGATCATCATGGTACGGAGCAAGCCGGTGTTGTTGCGCAAGTCGTAGAAACTAAGCCCATGTTCGATTCCGTACTTCTTGACAAACAGACGGATACGGTTACCGAGGTCGTTTTGGAGAAAGCACCGGTCAATATCGAGCACCTTGTCGAAAGCACCCGGGATGTGGAAACCCGCGCAGTCGCGTTCGGGAAACTCCTCGCCGGACTTCAATTGGTCGAACGTCAGCCATTTTTTGTTAGAGAAGGTGTACTCCATTTTGTTACGGTACTCCCAGATGTCGGGCGAGCCGAGGATGGGTGAAATCTCGGGCAAATCGACCTTGGCGATACGTGTCAAGGCATCCACCACATGTTGCTGCTTGAATCGCAGCTGCTCTTCGTAGGGGATATGCTGCCAGCGACAACCGCCGCACGTGCCGAAATGGCTGCAACGCGGTTCGACGCGGATGTCGGAAGGTTTGACGATGCTGACAATATGACCTTGGGCAAAATTGCGTTTTTTCTTGTCGAGTTGGAGATTGACGATGTCGCCGGGAGCTCCGTAGGGCACAAACACGACCAATTGGCCGGCATCGGTGTCCATCTTGCCGAGAGCATTGCCTTCGGCCGCGACATCGGTTATTTCGAAATCCTCAAGCAGAGGAAGCGGTTTTTTCTTACGAGCCATTTATAAATGAATCTTAATTAATCGTAATCGTAGACGAGTTCGAAGTCGTCGATATACAGTGTCGCGCCACGGCCACCGGTGAAGTAGTCTCCGTACTTGCTGGCCGAGCATGTGCAAAGTATATACTTGGGCACACGCTGGGTGGATGTATATTTGAGGTCAAACTCGAAAGGAATATATTGGGGAACATCCTCACCGTACTCTATCTTGCCGTAAGCCACGACATAGCTGCCGTTGGGGTCGAACAACTGCCGGTTAGCGGGATTGGTACGAATCTCAAACGGTTCGGGCGAGTCGATCAATGCACACCAGACGATACAAGTATCCGGCTGACCTTTCATCTTTTCGAAGCCGGCCGTGACATCAGTAATCGGTGCCGTCTTGTATTTCAGATAACCGCGCAGCTTAGTTGGACGATTGTTGAACTCGCGACCGAAACTGAGAATACCGTTTGTGCCATCTGTTTTGACATAACGTCCCACAAAGATGTTACCTGCGGCAAGTTTGCCGATCAGGCCACCAACACCGGCAAAAACAGTTTCGAGTTTTGCAGCCTGACCGGTTCCTGACGATGTATCGTCTGTCGGAACTGAATTACTTTGACCAATAGTTGTAGCACCCTTGTTACCGGTATCCCAATAGCGTTCGCCACCTTCGGGCCATGGGCACCAAATCTTGCCGTCAAGCCACCACCAGTCGAACGACTCGTTGGGCATCTGGACATTTACACCGGTGTAGAAGTCGACGGTAGCGCCGAAATCGTTGCCGCTGAATGCACGCGCCTCGTAGTGCGTGTTGGGCGTGAGGTGACGCAGACACGAGTAGAAGCTGCCGCCCTCCACTGTTAGCCACGAGTCGGGAGCCGTTGTCCACTCGGTATCACCAAACAGACGATACTGGACACCAAAGTCGCCACCGACTTCACCTTCACCGTACACCCATGCTACATTAGTCCATGCATCGACGCGAATGGTTGTCACGGCGCTCTCGGTGGGCTCGACATAGATGGTCCATACCTGCGGTTCGCCGTAATAATCGACAGTCACCTCGACAGGCTTGGTGAAGTCGACGTACTCGCCGGCAAGTTCGGGGGTAATGCCCCACCCCGCAGGACCAAGTTTGCACGTCTCGACCTTAACAGCCGCACGGTCGATATTTTCGCTGATGTAAGCCACGACGCGATGCGCCGGCACGTCGATAGTTGAAGTACCTATCTGGTTTGCTACGGTAAAGTATCGATCGATGGTCTGGTTGGCTATCAGCGTCCATTCCCAGTCTTGGTAAAGATGAAGCATCACCGTGGTAGGTTCGGTCATGTCGATGGGTCGGGCAAAAGCGTCACCAACGACACTGACACCGTCGGCCAGCTTGTACGACGCTATCTTGACGGCAGCGATGTTGACCTCCTCGGGGAAGTAAAAGTTGGCCGTGCGAGCCAGCGTATCTACCACCGCCCCGGCTGTCTGACCCTCCGCCTCGATTTCGAGCAAGTTGGCCTGGATACGGGCAAAGGGTATATCGTTCTTGATGCAAGAACTCAGAGCGAGCACCACGGCGCCCAACACGGGCACAAGGCGTGTCGCTATAAATGTTTTTCTAATCATAACCGTCAATCAGATTACGACCATGAGGCCGAAGTTGATATTGAAGATATTGAAGCGGAAGTTGGCACCGCTCGAGAAACGCGAACCCTCGTCAATGCCGTCGGTCATCTGGTGTTCGTGACGCCATTTCAGGCCAAAGATACCGAACGAGACATTGAAGGCCACAAAGTCCTGGATGAATACAGCCACGCCGGGGCTGAAGTTGAGCGACGCCTGGACGATGTTGGTGCGGGTATCCTTGGGCTCGTCATTATATATACGCTTGAAACGGCTGTTACCTGTCTGGAACGACAGATCGACCTCGTTGAACACACCGAAACGCTTGGTCGGACCTAAACCGATATAGTTGCGGTAGAAGACACCGGCAGCGAAGGTCTCGTTGACATAGCTGACATCGCGTATCGAGAAGTTGATGTCCTCATCGAAGTCGATAGCCAGGCGCGCCAGATCGGCGTCACCTCGCGAATACACAAACTTAAGACCCACCGACTGGTTGTGTCGGATAAAGTAGCTGATAGTGGGGTTGATGGAGTAAATCTTGCCCTGAAAATCAAGATCCTTGAGAATGTTGAGCACCTGGATGTCCTCGGTGTTGAGTTCGCCGTATGACGCCGTCAGACCAAAAGCCCAACGCCCTTTGGGGATGAACATATAATTATAAAGACCTCGGTCGTAGCGGCCGAAGTTGCGTTCGGGCAGAATGATGCTCACCGTATCGTCGCCCACGATAACCTTTTCGTCGATTTCCTCGATACGATGTTGGCGTTCTTCGGGGTTCTTACGTGTTATCTTGGCGTGCATAGTTGCTGTACCGGCAATTCCGAGTATCAGCGCAACAATTGTATATCTGATTACACTTTTCATGACACTTGGAATTTAGAGGTAGAACGTTGCTCCGAACATGATGGAGAACAGGTTAATCTTAAAGTTTGCAGCCTTGGTGGTACGGTTGGCTATATATATCTGGTCAGTGGTCGACTTGGTGTGTGTATAGTTGAAGCCCAACACACCGACATTGACCTCGATAGCCGAATAGTTATTGAGGAATACAACCACGCCGGGCGACAGACCGATGTTGAACGACACATTCTTCTCGAACGTACCAGTCAAGTCGTCGCCCGAACCGTTGGTAAGCTTCGACTCACCGCCACCCACCTGCACCTGACATTCGTTGAACAGACCGAAGCGTGTCTGCGTGCCCAGGCTGATATAGTTTCTGAAAGCCGCCGTGCCATACCAATTTTGGGATATGGAGAACAGGTTGTCGACATCGTAGCCCGTGTCGGACGATATAACAACCGACGCACCGTCGAGCGATGTACGGCTGCGTGAGTAGGCAAAACGGCCACCTGCAGCCAGATTATCGTGGAAAGCATACATCAGCATCGGACTCACCTTGAACGAGTAGGTGTCGCCGTTGATTTTCTCGAAGATCAGGAATTGATAATTGTCCTGATTGGATACCGTGTAGCTGACGCTGACACCGGTGATCCATTGCCCTTTAGGCACAAATACCGTCTGTTCCAGGTCGCGGCTCCACTTCTTCTGAGCCGTCGCTGCCGGTACTGTCATGACTGACAGCAGACAGGCAAGTGCAAATCCTCTAAACAGTCTTTTCATTTTTATTAGTAGGGTTATGTATTTCTTTAGGGAATTGTCAGTATGTAAACGATAGGTTGTCGACCCACAGCACACTGCCCTGCATGGCACCGCGTTCGGGGAATGCCGTCACGGGCACATTGACATCGTCGATAGCGACTGTGTCACCCCGACTCGACGACATGAACAGTATGAGCAGGTGGGTGGGCTTGGTATCCTTAAGATGGTATTTCAGCGGGACATTGAACGCCGTATAGTCCGGCGAGGCGGTGAACTCCATGTAACCCTCGGCCACGACAGTATCCTTACCACCTTCGCGACTGATGAGCGAAACGCGTACCGAGCCTCGGTCGGTAGTCACCGTTTCGTCGGGTTGGAATTTATAGAAACCGTTCAGCGACGAAGGACGCGACGTAAACGGAGTGCCTTCCTCCATAACTTCGGTCATGTTTTTGGGATCAAACGTGTATTTGCCGAGGAACAGACGGCCGGCCGAACGATGTGCCACCTCGGGCACGACCCGGCTGAACGTAGGCACCGGATAAGCCTGCTCGGGCACATAGTCGGGAATACGGGGACCATTCAAGTCCCATCCCACCGACATTATCATCATGGCTTTGCTTCCGCTCTTGGCATCGTAGACCACCTGTGACGACGGTTGCATGTACCAAGTATTAGGGTTGGCAGCATCCATGCAGAACGTCCGACCATTAACCGACGCCCAGTATTTCTTGACCCATGGTGCGTCGATATTCACCTTGTTCTGACGGTTGGCCATGTCGATGGGCGAAATGGCATAACGGCCGCCCGAGGGCAGGTCGTGGTACTTGAGCACGGAAGGCACGGCATCCTCGAAGTCGCCGTCGGGGATAGCGAGGGCTGCCTCGGTAGTGAACTGCGTCGACACCAGATCGGTCTCCATCATCTGCAGACGTGCCGACAGTTTGTAACGGGTTGAGGGCTTGAGACCGTTGACGGTAATAACATTGCTGACTGTATCACGGCTCATCACGGAGCATCGGTCCGTTCCGTTGTAGAACACCAGACTACGGACTAACGCATCGGCTACGCGACCATCGGCAGCCGATACACCGAGTCGGGCACTCGTGGCGTATGCATCTGCCACGACGCTGAACTCAGGGACTGTTCGTTCGACAACAAACGACGTACGCGGCAACGACATGTATTCCACCTCGACGGGCAACTTATCGTAGTTATCGGCTCCTTCCGGTAGCCCGAAACGTAGTGTGACAAGGCCGTCGGCAGAAGCCTTATATTCCGTTATGGGACACTGCATACGCTGGTCCCCCATCTCGGTGACTATCTTAATATCAGCCACTTCAATGCCCGGCAAGCCCGGCTTTAATATCACGCCGGCCTCATTAATACCGAAGACGGCATCCTCGACACTCACAACCTCAAAATCGACAGCGCGGGTATCTACATCGAGTTGAGCAGGCATCGAGGCTCGGCCGTAACGGTCGACTGCCCAGATAATGAAACTCGAATGAGCGGTTGTAAGCGATGCCACTCCTTCGATGGATTTTGTAAAGTCAATCTCGGCAGAGCATCCGTCGTCGCCGACAGTAAGGTTGAGGTTGGTGCGGCCCACCAACTCAGCCTGCTCGGGGGTGAGATTGAGCAAGTCGGCTTCAGCTTTATCCCGTTTGTCCCCGCTCACCAATGCCACGATAGGCGAGTCGACACTTATATATATATGTTCAAGCGGAAAACCCGAGGTAATATCGATTTTGACAGGTTCGGCCAACGATACGCCTTCGGTAACGGAGAATGTTTCGCCCGACACGAAACCTATATTCTTGATTGTAGGCTCCGGGGTGTCAAACAAGGCATCAGTAAGAGTAAGTCGAGACTCCAATTGTCCGAGCTTTACATCGAGTATATCGTCGTCCAGCCGTACATCGGCAGTATAGAGATGTCCTGCAGATAAGGATACAGGGCGCGACACCACGATATTGAGCGTTTTGCCGTCGGAGTTGCGTACTATTTTTCCCACAAACTCGACTTCATCGGGACTGACAAAGGCCGATTCGACACTGCGGCTGCCAATGGTCGAATAATCGCCAGAAGTAATGGAATGTACTACAATGTTATTGAGCATGTAGTCGCTACTCGACGAGTGAGTTGACACCTCGACCCACGATTTGGACGGCCGCAGCGTAAGGTTAATATAATTAGCGATGTTTTGCGAAAGATTGACCAATGTGTCTGCGACCAATTCATAACGCGGGTCAATCGGGCAGCTCATGCGCACACGGTATTCGCCGGGGTCGTAGCCGTCCATCACATCGAACGTGCTCATGTCAGCCCAAGTGTGCGTGGCGCCTGTTGAGACGCACGTAAGGGTCATACTGACAGGAGGATAAGAGTCGTCCGAATCAATCTGCGGAGCAGCTATGATTTGACCGGTTTCGTTAACGAACGAATTGTCAAACCGAGCCGTCGGATACACGAAACACTGACCCGAAAAGGATGTAGTTTCAAAACTTGAACATCCTGTCAGGCAAGGCAATATGAAGACGCCGGCAATGCCTGACAACATACCGGCCGTTAGGGATAGCAAGCGTGCCTTCAGCCCACCGCGGGCCGTATTGAATCGATCCGAAAGACGCATATCTATGTGATAATCTATTGGTGTCGTATAATTTCCGCAAAGTTAACTATTTTTATCGAAAACCCCAAATATACCCCAAAATCGGGATCTTAGCGGACTTTGTCAGGATTCTTGGCGATGAAGTCCTTCCACGAGCCGTAACTTTTTGTCTTGACGGGCTTGGTGGATTCGTAAAAATGGCACAATGCGGCACCGAGAGCATCCGTTGCGTCGAGTTCGATTTCGAGTGACTCGTCGGGTATGCGGAGAACCCTGCGCAGCATCTCGCGCACCTGCTCCTTGGAGGCTCCACCATTACCCGTTATAGCCATCTTGATCTTTCGGGGTTCATACTCCGTTATAGGCACTTGTCGCGCCAGTGCTGCAGCCATCGCCACACCCTGGGCGCGTCCCAACTTAAGCATCGACTGGACATTCTTACCAAAGAACGGTGCCTCGATTGCCATTTCGTCGGGTTGGTAATGCTCCACGAGGCCGAGTACGCGCTCGTAGATACGGTGCAAGCGCATATAATGATCTTCAAACTTGCTGAGACGTATGACACCCAACGCAAGCGGTTGAGGTGTCTTGCCCGTAACGCCGAGAATACCGTAACCCATCAGGTTGGTACCGGGGTCGATGCCTATGATGACCTTATCGTAGCCGGGCATCAGTCGATGGTGCGCAAATAGGTGGTGAAGAACAATGCGTGGCTGCCCCAACGTGCGGTCATATCGTCGCGCAGCAGCACGGCGGTATTGTCATGCCAGCGGACTCCTTCGGATAGAGAGTCGCACACCAGCTCGCACGCCAGCGAGACGGCGCGCGGATCCTCGTTGCTCAGTACCTGCGCGATACGTGACGACACGAACAGACCCGTGGCCATGGCTGCCGGCACATATACTTCCTTCATCCATTTGATAAACTCGCCCTCGATGGAGCGCTCGATTACGAATGTAGTATTTATGATGGTCATTGTTGTTAATGTTCTTGTATTGGATTATTGATTGTTGACGCTGCCGGCGATACGACGGCTCAGGTAGCGTTTGGCAAACCCTAAGTGTCGCCACACTGTGGGCATGGTCCCGTAATAACGGCACATGATGCGGAAACGCTCGACGAGCGACGCACGGTGGTTGCGCGTTGTCAGTCCTTCGCTCAGGTAATGGATAACCGGACGTGCGCCCAGATAGATATTGGCCCGCGAATGCTGAAGACACAGCAGACACCACTCATAATCGGCCGAAAGACGGTATCGGTCGGTATTGTACAGTGGCGCTATCTTACGTAGCACCATAAAGGCCTGATGGCATACCACCATGCCGTCCCGGAACGAATCGTAAGTCAGGTCAACAGGCGCGCGTAGGTGGCGGGGACCGATAACCGAGCCACGACTGTCGATAAGCATGGTCTGGCCGTACACCACTCCGGGGTAATCGTGGGAAAGGACGGCATTGATGTACCGCTGCAAAGTGTCTTGGTCTGCAAATTGATCGCCGGCATTAAGGAACAGCACATAACGACCCCGAGCCTCGCCAAGCGCCTTGTTCATGGCGTCGTAGATGCCCATGTCGGGTGACGAAATGATGCGTGTTCGGTCGGTGGCATCTTGTTCGGCCAACTCAAGGGTACGGTCCGTCGAGACTCCGTCCATGATGATGTGTTCATAGTCCGCAGCTGTCTGATCGGCAACGCTTTTCATCGTTGCGGCGATAGTCGACTCGGCATTGTAGGTTACCGTGATTATTGATACGAGGGGTAGATGTGTGTCGGGCATATAATAATGAGTCCTATAGTCGCGCAAAGGTACGACAAATATTTAATTCGACAAAATTTTTGGCAAAACCTGACGCTCATTCATAAAATTTACGTAATTTTGCAGCGCAAACGCAAAAGTGTTTGCAGAGAACATATTCAATTATTTTTAGGGGTGCCGAAGGTTGCCTTCATACGGTCAGCCGGAAGCTGAGATTATACCCTTTGAACCTGATCCGGTTAGTACCGGCGTAGTGAAAAAAACAATGAGAAAGCAAATGCTTGTTGTGGCAACCTCCGTGCTTGCCACAGGCGTAGCCGTAGCCGGCAGCGCCAATGATTCGGCCAAGGGCGAGCAGCCCGATTCGGCCGTGATGTTACGCGAAGTTGAAGTGACGGCCAACCGTGCCGGTATCAACACGCCCGTAGCCTACTCCACAGTAACAGCCAAACAACTTGCCAAGAGCAACGACGGGCGCGACCTGCCGTTCCTGCTGACCATGACACCTTCTGTCGTGGCCACCTCCGACGCGGGCGCAGGTGTGGGTTACAGCGGTATCCGTATCCGTGGCACGGACGCCTCGCGTATCAATATCACCACCAACGGCGTGCCCATCAACGACGCCGAGAGTCACAATGTCTACTGGGTCAATATGCCCGACCTGGCTTCGAGTCTGCGCGACGTTCAGATACAGCGTGGCGCGGGCACAAGCACCAACGGCGCAGGCGCTTTCGGAGCAAGCATCAACATGGTGACCGACAGCCCCGCCCAGGAGGCCTACGGCGAATTCGCGGGTGCGTACGGCATGTACAACACTCACAAGGAAACTCTGCGCGTCGGCACGGGTCTGCTCGGCGATCACTGGACTGTCGACGCCCGCATCAGCAACATCGGTTCGGACGGCTATATCGAGCGTGCTTCGTCGTCGCTGTGGAGTTATTTAGGACAGGTGGGCTATTCGAACGGTGGCACCATCCTGCGGCTGCTTGCTTTCGGCGGCAAGGAAGATACTTACATGGCTTGGGACTACGCCTCGCGCGAAGAGATGGAAAAGTACGGCCGTCGCTACAATCCGTGTGGCAAGTACACCGCTTCGAATGGTGAAACGGCATATTATCCCGACCAAAAAGACCACTTCATCCAGCACCACTTCCAGTTACATTGGTCGCAGACCTTGGGCCGCGATTGGCGTCTCAGTCTGACGGGCTTCTACACCAAAGGCGACGGTTATTACGACCAGTACAAGACAAAACGTACTCTGGTCGAGTACGGGCTCGAGCCTTTCTACACCGCTGATGGCGAAAAGGTCAAGAAGAGTGATCTTATCCGACTAAAATACAATGACAACGGTTTCTACGGTCTGACGGGCGCTTTCAACTACGGTCATGGCCGGTTGAACGCCACTTTGGGCGGAGCCGTCACTCAGTTCGACGGCAAGCACTTTGGCCGCATCAAGTGGGTACGCAATTATGTTGGCGACATCGATCCGCTACAGGAGTATTACAACAATACGGGTCGTAAGTTTGACGCCAACATCTACGGGCGTGCCAATGTCACGATGTCGCGCCTGTTCTCGGCGTTCGCCGACCTGCAGTACCGTCATATCCACTACACCATCGACGGAGTGAGCGATAACTACGACTATAATACCGAAGCCATGGCCGTGCTCGACATCAACAAGCGGTACGACTTCTTCAACCCCAAAGTGGGTGTCAATTTCACCGACCTGTCGGGGCACAACCGCGCCTTCGCAAGCTGGAGCGTAGCACACCGCGAACCCGTGCGCGACAATTTCACCGACGGCGACCGTGCCCACGATCCTCACGCCGAACGTCTGTTCGATTACGAGGTAGGCTACTCCTACTCGTCGTCGATATTCAGCGCCGGTGTCAACCTGTACTATATGGACTATAAGGATCAGCTTGTCCTGACCGGGCAGCTGTCCGATACGGGCAATCCTCTGAGCGTCAACGTACCCCACAGCTACCGCATGGGTATAGAGTTGCAGGCCGCGCTGCGTCCTTGCCAGTGGTTCGAATGGCAGGCCAACGCCACATTCTCGCGCAACCGCATCAAGGATTTCACCGAATATATATATGAGGACGAGTGGACCAATCCCATTACCAACTACATCGGTTCAACACCTATCGCTTACTCGCCCGACATCATATTCAACAACGCGTTCAACTTCACCGTGCGCGGCTTCGAGGCTTCGTTGATGAGTCACTATGTCAGCAAACAATACCTGAGCAACGCTCACTCGGACGAGCAGACGCTCAAGGCTTACTTTGTCAGCGACCTCCGACTGGGTTACGACTTCGGCAAGGTGCTCGGCCTCAAAAACCTCTCTGTTGGTGTGTTGGTCAATAATATCTTCAACGCTAAATACGAAAGCAACGGTTATGCCGGTGCCGGGTACTACGTCGACTCGGATGGCAGCAAGGTGGTTTACCGCTACGCCGGTTATGCCGCTCAGGCCACTGCCAACGTAATGGGCACCTTGACCGTCAAGTTCTGATCCATCGCCATGGAAACCGTCGTACAGTTCTTCACGCTCGACCGCAGTATCGAGGCTTTCGGCCTGATAGTGGGCTTGTTCTATCTGTATTGGGAGTATCACGCCAATGCCAAGATGTGGGTGGCCAACATCGTCATGACCATCCTCTCGTTCTGGGTCTATTACCGTGCAGGACTGTACGCCGATTTCGGCATGAATATCTACTACTTCATCATCGCCATCTACGGGTTCATTGTCTGGACGCGCCACAAGCATCGCGGCGACTTGCCCGAGAAGAATACCAAGCAACTGCCCGTCAGCCATATCCCCGTGCGGATCGCGCTGTGGTGTCTGCTCGTGCTTGCGCTTATCTACGCAGCGATAGCCTATTGGTTGATCAACTTCACCGACAGCAACGTGCCCTACCTCGACGCCTTCACCACGGCACTGTCCATCGTGGCAACGTGGATGCTGGCCCGTAAGTACATCGAGCAATGGTGGGCGTGGGTTGCAGTCGATGCCGTCACCGTCGGCTTGTGTATCTACAAGGACCGTCCTTTCTACGCCGTGCTCTACGCCATATATACCGTCATCGCCTTCTTCGGTTACGCCAAATGGAAACGGTTGCTCCGAACCGAATCTGCCGGGCAGGCGTTGTAATGTATTATGACAAAAGAAATTTATCTGGCAGGTGGTTGCTTTTGGGGCACAGACCACCTGTTTTCGCTCGTTGACGGCGTAATCAGCACCGAAGCCGGTTATGCCAACAGCCGGGTGCCCCACCCTACTTACGAGATGGTTTGCTCGGGTCGCACCGGGGCCGCCGAAACTGTCAAGGTTGTTTACGACCCGGACATGATCGGTCTGTCCGAACTGCTCGCTATCTACTTCCGCAGTATCGACCCGCTGAGTCTCAACCGACAGGGCGGCGATGTGGGCACGCAGTATCGTACCGGCATCTATTACGTGGACGAAAACGACATCGAGGTTATCGAAGCCGTCGTGGCCACAATTCAACGGCGTCATACCGAACCCGTTGTGGTCGAAGTGGGTCCTCTCGTAAACTTCTATCCTGCCGAGCTGTATCACCAGGAATATCTATATAAGAATCCCGGCGGCTATTGCCATGTCGACCCGGCATTGTTTACGGAAGTGCGCTCGCGAAAAGCGGTCAAAAAAGACAAGGAAGAACTCCGCAAGCGCCTCTCGCCGTTGCAGTGGGAGGTCACTCAGAACGGTGCCACCGAGCGTCCGTTCGTCAACGAGTACGACCACGAGTTCCGTCCGGGCATCTATGTTGACATAACCGATGGCACACCATTGTTTGTATCGTCGCGCAAGTACAATTCGGGGTGCGGATGGCCGGCATTTTCGCGACCAATCGACCCGAGTCTAATCTCGGAACACACTGACACATCTTACGGACGCGTGCGCACCGAAGTCCGGTCGGCTTCGAGCGGGTCGCATCTCGGCCATGTCTTCCCCGACGGACCCGCCGAGGACGGTGGTCTGCGTTATTGCATCAACTCGGCCGCTCTTCGTTTCGTTCCGCGCGAGGATATGGCCGCTGAGGGCTACGGCGATTTACTCTCTTTGGTGTGAGTCGATTATGATGGTCACCGGCCCGTCGTTGACCAGGTTAACCTTCATGTCGGCGCCGAAGATGCCGCGAGCCACAGGCCGACCTAACAGTTCGGCTACGCGGTCGCAATAGATATTATATAGCGGAGCGGCAACATCCGGTCGAGCTGCACGGATATAGCTCGGGCGGTTGCCTTTGCGCGTCGAGGCATAGAGAGTAAACTGACTAATGGCAAGGACGTTACCACCGATGTCGGCGATGGAGCGATTCATCACGCCGGCATCGTCGTCGAAGATGCGGAGTGCCACAGTCTTGGCCGCCAACCATTCGACATCGTCAGCCGTGTCGCCATCGGTGACACCCACAAGCACCATCATGCCCGGGCCGTCCGTGGTCCCGACCACTCGGCCTTCTACTGCTACCGAGGACTCCGCAACTCGTTGTATAACTATTCTCATTAGGGTTCGTTGTTTAGTGATTTATCGAGATTAATCCCGATTAATCAAGTTAAATCCTGATTATTCCCGATTATTCCCTGCAAAATTACTCAATTTCCTCAATCAAACCAAATTAGACATTCCGGAATTTGGCCGTTACGAAAAAAAGTAGTAATTTTGCGGTCGCAATGTGACCAAAGGCCACTTGCACCCAAACAAAACACTCTAACAAATTATTTTTTAATTATTTAATGGCAACAAAAATCAGACTGCAACGCCATGGTCGCAAGAACTATGCGTTCTATCCTATTGTTATCGCCGATAGCAGGGCACCACGAGATGGTAAGTTTATTGAAAGGATAGGTTCTTATAATCCGAACACTAATCCTGCTACAATTACTCTCAATTTCGAGCGTGCTTTGTATTGGGTAAACAACGGTGCACAGCCCACTGACACCGTTCGTACAATCCTCTCTAACGAGGGTGTTCTCCTGATGAAACACCTGCAGGGTGGCGTCAAGAAAGGCGCATTCGACGAAGCTGAGGCTCAGCGTCGTTTCGATGCCTGGAAGTCGGCTCATCTGCAGAAAGTTGAGAAACTGAAGACCTCTATGGCCGATCAGAAGCAAGAAGACGCTGCAAAGCGCCTTGCCGACGAACAGGCCAAGAACAAAGCCAAGGCCGAAGAAGTAGCCAAGAAGAAAGCAGAAGCCGCTGCCGCCAAGGCAGAAGCCGAAGCTGCCGCAGCTGCTCCCGCCGAAGGCGAGGAAGCCGCTCCCGCCGCCGAATAAACCGGCACCGGGCCCCTTAGCCGCTCGGCTATCGGCCCCCTCCCGCCAGGCCATTCAGCCTCTCGGCTCACAATTCGCAATTCACCACAGGACGTCAGCCTCCCCGGCCGGCGTCCTCGTTCACTTTATACACCTTCCCGAAAAATCGGCAAAATGCGGAAATCGTATTTTGGAATTTATACTTAACTTTGCAGCACAAAATAAAAACTTACACCCTGTAAAATACCAATTTTATGACACATAACGATAAATATTGGCCACCTCGAGCTATCGATATCAATGAGGATCAAGAATGGATAGAAGTCCCGATGGAAGAAGTCTTACCGAAATGGTTAGTTGAGGCTCTGCAAGACGATGAGGATGATGAAGAAATGGAATTTGCCTTTATTTGCCCATATCTTAAAGATGGTTTTAAGGATTGGCTAAAGGAATCTCGCAAATTATCGAGTAAGTATGTTGATGAATACCTTCGGGCATATACTACGGCTTATGATTCTCTATACAAAGAAGTCGGTATCGATCTCTTTGCAAAGCTTCAATCAATCTTCGAAGAGCCTCTTGACGGCACGGAGTGTAATCTCAATGGCAATTATATACAAAGCTACACAAGGCTTCGTTGGGCAAAGGTAATGAAATGAGGAGCGAGTATGACGCTCCTCATTGCTTGTCTTATAAAATTTCGTTTAGAACCACCCGCCCCCCTTAGGAATCGTATATATAGCTTTATACTCCTTATTACTCCAAATGTAATGTACATAAAAAGTCCACCCTTCTGCTAAGAATGTGTCAATTATTAACCCATTATATTTAGTATAAAATTTAGTGGAATAATCTGTACAACTAAGGTTTGGTTCTGTATACCCTATCACGTTCCCATTTTCGTCATTAAGCAAGATTGATTTTATGAAAACTGGGGATTCGACATTGGTTTTGAAAAATAAGCTAAGATAGCTGAAAAAACCAGACGAAGAGCTGCCTTCGCTTCCCGCTTTTGCCGAAATTGTTACAAACCTATCTATTTCGCATACATCTATTTTACATGAAGTAGAGCAATTCCCTCCATCAATCGAATGTGCTGTTAATGTCGCTTGTCCTAACGATTTCCCAACAATAGCCCCAACTTCTGACACTGACACAATTTCAGGGTTAGATGATTCCCATTTCACGTCAGGATATGTCGCATTTTTAGGGGATACGCTAATAGAAAAAGAATGGGATTGCCCTAATAAGATTGAAACATCTTGCAATCCTACTATATTTTCTACAAGTATAGGGGTTACTCTTACAAAACATTTGGCACTGACATTATAACCTTCAATAATTGCTAAAATTTCGGTCTCACCAATCCCTATTGCAGAAATAACTCCATTTTCGTTCACACTTGCTACTGAGGTATTAGATGATGACCAAATTATACGCTTGTTTGTTGTATTCTGTGGGTAAATGTCTGCTTCTAAGCTAAAGGTTTTGCCTATAACAATTTCAATACTATCTTGAGATAAAGATATGTTACTTGCAATTATTGATTGCACTTCAATGCCACAAGAAGCCAATTCTTTTCCTTTGTATTTAATTGTAATTGTTGACTCTCCTTGATTCTTTGCATAGATGTTCCCGAAGGCTACATCCACTACATTTGGATTGGAATTTAGCCACTCTAACTCGTTAAGAGGTATAGTGACTCCTTTAAAGATAGGTTTAATATAATAAGACTCTCCAACAGCCATAACAATATGGTCTTCGGGGAATTTTGCAGTTAAAATTTGGGGTTCATCCGTCTGACTGCATCCTGACATTAAAGTTGCCACGGCCACAATAATCAATATATAAAAGTTCAAGTATCTCATATTAAAATTTGTTTATTTAGTTAATACTAACATATATACATTAATTCGTAACTATTCAGCCAAAACTCTCTTAATTTTCACACACTTACAAAAGTGCATATTATATGGAGCGCTAAAAATAGGTGCTTTTCGTTGCCTTCATAAAAAGCATTTTATAAAATGCTGATTATTAGTATTGTTTACCTTAACGATTCGCTGAGTAGTTACTCTAATTCGTAAAAATCGGATTGAGCTACAATGTGAGATTGTAACATTATTGACTAAACGCACATATTAATACCAAATATGTCTGCATTTGCCCTATAGTGGTGTGGTTGCACTTTGAATTTCTTCATTCATAATTTTTTGAGATTTTATTGGATTAGTTTTGCAATATTGCCTAAGTCATTGCCACCACCAATAAAAATAGTGGTGGGCTTTTGTGTCATGTACGATTCAGAGGTACTGCCATACCCACACAACATACAAAGACACTAAGCCCACCAAGAGCCATACCAATATAGGCATGACTATTCAGCGGGCGCCCAGTGCATTGTCCTCGTTGTGTTTGAAAATTGGCAGTTTTCTGAATCGAGTACAATAGCTCTAAACGCTATTCGTTAATAAATGTAGCGGACAGGGCCTCTGTCCTATCCGCTTGCAAAGTTATAAAATTTGTAAAATATATGCAAATTTTGGCATGGGGAAATCTTAGAAGCTGAAAAGTGTTATTATATGTTAACGGTTTGGCTTTATGTCGAATATAATCGTTATATTTGCAAAAAAAAGAATATCAACCAAACTTTCAAATAGTACAGATAATCTTATTATGAAAGCGCATGAAATGGAAATCGTTAAAGATGCAACGCTTGTTTTAAGACAAGGTGAAAAATCAAACGAGTTTATTATTGACGATCCGAGCGGAGAAAATATGTATCTCACTTTTGAATTACGGTACATAAAAGATAACGAACAAGGGATAACTCAAATAAAAGCCACTGATACTCAACATGCCAACCTCATAATTGATACAAAACCGAATGCCATAGTTGAACCTATGGAATATATAAAATTAGGAACCTACGATGATGGTACCCCTCTTTATCTCCGTTTTGTCGTTCAACCTCAAATAGCACAAAGCGGACAGCACAATGTAATAGTTATGTTTTTGAAAGAAAAGAAGACTAAAAATGGCTCAGTTAGCGAATGATATAGTAACCGTAACTAATACATTTTCCAATACGAATGTTAATGTAATTGCAATTACTGAGGATAAACTTGTAAACATTTTAACTATTCACGTTGGTAAATTGAAGAAAAATAAGCAATGGATGGCTGCATTGTCATTCTGCGTGTCCTTATCCTTAGTGCTTCTCACTTCAAACTTCAAAAATATGTTGGGATTGTCGGGAGAGCAATGGCAAATGGTGTTTTTTATATTATTGTTGGCATCTGTTGTATATTTGTGCTTTTCTGTGTATAACTGCTTTAAGCACAAAGTTACGGTCGATATAATAGTACATGAGATTAAAAATGAGCAACAATAAATCTTACATATAAGCTAACTGATCATCCATAGTTTACGTCTTTAATCCTACTCCAGCCCATTATCTTTCTCCGTGGCCATCATCGCCTTTAGCAACTCGTCAAAATCCTCCTTGGGTATTTCAATGGAGAGTTTGAACCTCATTTTTTGAAGTTCATCTTTAGTTATAGAGGTTATCTCTTCTCCTTTTTTAAGCGATTTTAATGGTTTCTTTTTTGCCATGGTCTTATGCTATACTCTGCAAAATTAGTTCAAATCTTTCAATTTCCCCAATTTTTCGGGTATTAAATCTAAAGACAAATTCATCAACATAGCGTTGCAAGTGCATTTTACTAACATTATAGTATGTTCCAAATATCATTCTCTTAAAGTGAGACCAAACATTTTCGATTCCATTAGTGCATACATTTATCTCCAAACCACTAACTGTAGTAATATGTTTACCATATAGTCCACGACCATGGTCTACCGAGTACTGATTATATTGCTCCATACCGTTGTATTCCCACCCATCAGTATAGACATTACTACTCGCCTCGATTAAGTGACATATAATTGGTCGTAAGGTAGATGCTTTGGTATTTGGCACAACCATGGCAGATACACTCCCATCACGTTGAAGGATTCCGAATACAGGAACTTTATCCTTAAAACTCCGTCCTTGACACTTTTCGACCTTTTTATCTTTATGTCGATTCTTATTCTTGCCGCCAACAAAAGTTTCATCAATCTCAACATCTCCCGATACGCTCTGACCGTTTTGCGACTTCATGAAAGCACGTATCTTATGGAGCATATTCCAAGCGGTCTTTTGAGTTACGCCAAGGTCGCGCGCAAGCTGACATGATGAAATGCCACGTTTGTGAGACATAAATATAAAGATAGCGAACACCCAAGTGCGTAAAGACAGCTTAGTCCTTGCAAAAGCTGTCCCCGTTTTCACATCAAAGTATTTACCCGTGTTACGACACTTATATTTGCCATTTCCACATTTGTACACTTTAGATGTAGAATCAAAAGGAGACACTACTCCGTTCTTCCATCGTAAGTTTTCAAGATATGCAACACAACTGGCCTCGTCGGGAAAAGCCATCATAAAATTGAGTATTCCATCTTTCGGTTTCATAGTGAAAAATTTTTGCGCAAAATTAGTTGCATCTCTACCTATTATTCAAACATTTAATCCCAAAGTTTTGTTCCCTTGATAAAAGTTTTGTATCTTGGTGTTATATGATATATAACTGCCATCTCAATAAGGAAGATGCTCCGAAGCTGGTTAAGATATATATTGACGCGATGCAAGAAAAATTAGACGAAGACGAGAAATCATTCACTCTAGCAGAACAACGTGCGATAAAAGGCTATCATGACTTTATCATCGATCTGGCCGGCACCTCCGATACGAAATCTATGTGGTCACAACTTCCGGACGAAGATGAATTTATTACCTGGCTTGAAAGTGAATTTTCGATGGATTACAAAAATGCAAAAAAAGTCGCGAACTCCGTAAAGCAAATGGATTTAAGACTACCATCTTTAGTATCAGATCCTATGTCCTTTCTTGACGTACTAACGGCAATTCCAGATCATAGTAAGCGTAAGAAATATCTTGAAAAAGTTAGTAAGAGTGCCTACCGTATATATCCACATGGGAATTGCTCGTTGAAGACAATCAAAAACGGCTTATCAAACATCAATTTTTATATCAACTTTCTTAATAGAAAAAAGTAAAAATCAAAACAAAATATCATGAAAGAAAACGACTATTTGAATATCGACGAAGAATACAAATCGGGTGCCGATATTTATCTCGAACAAGAGTATCTGAGAAAAAAACACGAAGCCTTCATAGCCCGCATCGAACAGAGACGGCGCGAAGAAGAACAATTAGCGGCGAAGCTTGAAGCAGAGAAAAAAGCGAAAGAGCTGGAATATTCTCAAGTGGGTGATAACGAATTTGATGATTACGACGGTTTAGATGAAACATCGCCTTCATCACAAACCACCACTGATAACAAGAACAACATCAGCGATCAAGAGGACGACGATATTAGCCCCATAGCATCAGTGGAGGGACACACTTGGATTGGAGAAGACGATATAGACACTTGCTACAGATTAGATGATGAAGACGCTGATTATATTAAAGATATTGTTAATGAATTTAGCCGCTCAAGTCTTTATACTGATTGGCTTACATCTACTGAACTTGCTGAATTTGTATCACAAAATATTAATGTAGGATATATAGACTCTCAGACTTATAATCCAAAGGAAGCTTTAACGGATGCACTTGAAGGATTAGCGGAAGAGTACCCTGAATGTTTTGAGGATGCTACAGAAATAAAATTTATTATTTATATTGGACGCAATTTCGAGAAAAAGAAACATTTAATTACAACCGCCAAACAAATAATCAACAATTTCTTGTGGTTCAGGTATAATACTAATTTTGACACAAACGTTGCTATAGCTCTAAATACGGAGATAGAAGGTCCTGGAGCCTTAGGCCTCTACGCGTTTAGTATTTAACAATCCTATTATGCATCAACCATTCCAATTTCCGTACGCTGATTTCGATATAATTGGTGATATTTCTTATATCGACAAGGTTATCCAGACTCGTGGGTTTATTAATATAGGTGTTGACGATGTGACAAGTACCTTGTCAACAGAGACGGTGAATTATGTAACGGTAGCAACTTGCGATAAAATCGCGGATGCGTTAGAGCAGTCGGTTGAGAATCTGCCCGTTACCCATAACAATATCGCAAGAATGCTACTTCAGATTTTGATACCTGATGGCCACAAACCTGATATAAGTGCAATGACTGAATTTTTTGGCAAGTATAACAGTGATATTGACCTCTTTTGGGGGATTGCTTATGATAAATCTTTGACCGACAGCATAAGTGTAATTCTAATCGCATCAAGTAAATAGATTATGTTAGGCGCAGTAGCAGGAGATATTATAGGCTCATTTTATGAGTTTAGTGAGCAAAAGCGGTATGACTTTGAATTGCTTCCGGAAGGGAGCTGTTACACTGATGACTCGGTGATGACTATTGCAGTTGCACATTGGTTGGCTCATTATGATGAAGAAGGACTGACTGATCAGCAATTGATTGCAACCATGCAGGAGCTTGGCCGCAAATATCCGGATGCCGGTTACGGCAGTTCATTCTACCACTGGTTATGGAGCGAGAATCCGCACCCCTACAATAGTTGGGGGAACGGTTCGGCAATGCGTGTCAGTCCGGTCGGACTCTACGCCGAAACCCTTGACGAAGCTCTTGAATTAGCCAAGAGAACTGCGCAAGTGTCCCACAATCATCCCGAAGGCATCAAGGGAGCGCTGGCAGTGGCAGCCGCCGTCTGGATGGCGAAGAATGGGCATTCAAAAGAAGAGATAAGAGACTATATAACTGAGAAATTCAAATATAACCTGGCCCGAACAGTAGATGAAATGCGCCCGACCTACCAGTGGGACGTGTCTTGTCAAGGTTCTGTGCCGGAGTCGATTATCTGTTTTCTTGAAGGCAAAAATTACATTGATGTAGTTCGCAAAGCCGTTTCGCTTGGTGGCGATGCCGATACAATGGCTTGCATAGCCGGATCCATCGCCGCATGCATTTATCCTATTCCCGAATGGATTGTCAAAGAGTGCGAAAGCCTGTTGCCTATGTCTCTTAAAGAATGGATGGCCGGATTTGAGGGCTACCTCAATATACTGCCGTTATTTAGAATGCTCGATTAAGAACCAAAGACACAATGAAAATAATTCTTTTGCACGGGCGTTTAGTTGGTCCTATAACCACTGAGGAAGGTCTAAAGGCTTACTACAATCACCTTAATTATTGGCGAGTCTGCTATCAGAATTGTAATCCTTTGATAGTACCCTCGCCTGAAGATGCCGCGGAATACATCAAGTTAAAAGCCGAAAAAGTTAACTTTTATTTCTGCAATGACTCCGAATCTCGCATTAAATGCCACAAATTCGATCTGTACGAAACTCGTTATGATTGGCGCCCCCAAAAGTCAGGCAATCAAATGTCCGTGGGCTTGGTATCGCCTGCAGGCGAAAAATTACTTCCCGATTCTTTCGCTGATGTCTTCACTCAGTTTGATGCCATAAACT
The DNA here is from genome assembly GCA_964572615.1 of uncultured Bacteroides sp. Lineage (GTDB taxonomy): Bacteria > Bacteroidota > Bacteroidia > Bacteroidales > Muribaculaceae > CAG-873. The sequence continues at coordinate 12,163 of CAZNGJ010000007.1, read as the reverse complement.
GCTTGCCGTGTTTTATACCCGTGTCTAATGGAGAAGGTTGGGCTCTTGTCTCCCTATCTCAACCTCATATACTCGCAACTGATTTTCGCTATAACGCAATAATTCCCGAACGTTGGGAACGAAAAATATTTTTCGTTCAAGATAAAACAACATTGAAATGGGGAGCGCTTAGAGTTGTCTATCCTTTTCTGAACCGCAAGCATTATAAGTACTGCCTCCCATTGTTGGAAACGCTTATGCCACCGATAGCCGACGCAGTCTATGAGGACGAACTCCTGACAGAGGAAGCGCCAACGACATTTTTCATGACCAGCCTGGGTGACAAAATTGGCATTTTGACCGATTTTGGCCATTCGGAAATCATTTACGACTCATATGAAGCTGATAACGATAAGTGTACTTTCCGGTTGATTCGCCACGACCGTAAGAGAGCAAAACGCGCTGACTTTTGGCATCCTGACGGAAAAGGCATACTTTCTCGCAGTTGTCACCGTACCTAAAAACGAACGATCAATGACTTACGAACAATTTAGACAGTTGGCATTCAATCCACCGTACCCCGAGGGAAAATCGGCCTATAGGATTGACGTGTATAGATTCAAATCTAAACACCGGGTTGCTTACTATCCGAGCGAGTTTGAGGTGACGAAATCTCAGAGTCTGTTATACCCTGATTTTGATACTGCGCAGTTTATGGTACGCAGGTTTTTCAGCAAGGAGTATATGAATGAGCAACTATATGCTCTCTATGTTTATGAACTGCCTTACAATACAGATATTTCTACCAATCTCTATCGACGGCTATGGGTTTATAACCGAAACGGTCGAATTATCTCTCAATCCCTTTGCTCTTCACTCGTTGAAGATTTGAGTACTTCCTGTGCAAAGTTCAGAGGACGTGATGATTCGTTCAAACCCGGCGATATAGTGGAAGTGTATGACCGAGATAAAAGCCTGGTGAGTACCGGTGTTGTGGTACAATCACCCCGCACTATTGAACAATGCTGGGAGGTGCGCGAGATTGTAGAAAAAGCATGTCTCAAAGAAGGGGTCGGAGCGGATTATACCGATGATAATTATTGGCTGTACGCCGATGAAGACTCTTATGCCGTAGTCGTCGGGGATGACAAAATACATCATCTCGTTTTCCCACATGCCACAGATGTTCTTCCATTGTCCCAACCTATACCTCCTTCTGTCCAAAACCAATATGATAGAAATTACCGAGTTTTCATGCAAGATCACCACCAGGAAATAAATCGTAACAAGATAACTGAGCAAACCGTCAGAACCCGCATAACAGAGTGCAAGGACCTCATCAACCTCCTTTGAACCATCGTTTATAATAAATGGTACAAGCCCTTTTTACCCATTTCAGAATAATGCGGTTGATGCTTTAACTAATCAACTTCAATCAGACGGATATGAAGTAATTAGCGGTCCTCGAACCACAGGAGACGGATACTATGAAAGTTGCATTCGAGGTTTTGAACGTAACATTATAGAAATTACCATTTAGAGGCACATATTGTTACATGCACCTCGTAGTTCGTAGTTCGTACCTCGTAATTCGTAGTTAATTCGTTTGGAGGCGGTGCTTGAAGTTGCTGTTGCGGGTGGCGTTGGGATTGTTGGCGATGGCGTAGCGGAGGGCTTCGGGGTCACCGACGAGGACGCACAGATCGCTTGCGCGGCTGACACCCGTATACAGCAGGTTGCGGTATAGCATGGGTTTGTGTGCCATTGTGATGGGGAAAACCATGTAGCGCACCTCGGAGCCCTGCAACTTATGCACCGTGGTGGCGTAGGCCAGTACCAGTTCGGACAACTCCGTGCGGTCGTACACCGACGACCGTCCGTCGGAGTAAGTGACAGTGAGGTTGCGTCCTTCGGGGTCAACAGCCGTGATACGTCCCACCTCGCCATTATAGACTCCACGCTCGCGACTGTTGGTTGTCTGCATCACAGGGTCTCCCAAGCGGAACACCGTTCCACCACGCCGCAATTCAACTCCCTCGGGATTTATGGCCGCTTGCAAATCGACATTGAGCTGACGCGCTCCCAACGGACCTATCTGCTGCGGGGTAACGACCTGAATATCTGTCGGCTGAATGTGTTTGGCTTCGGGCAACTCGCTTGTTACCAAGCGGATAATCTTGTCATGGATAGCCTTGGTGCCCGTCTCCTCGACTATCATAAAATCCTTGGTAGGGTCGGACAAGGGAAAACGACCCGAATTGATATCGTTGGCCCCGCCGGCAATGAGACTGCCTTCACCCTGACGGAAGTTTTCGGTGAGTCGCACCACGGGCACCGTGCCCGACGTTATGAGGTCGCGCAACACATCGCCTGCTCCGATAGCCGGCAATTGGTCCACATCGCCAACGATGATAACACGCGTTCCCGGTCGCAGACACTCCAGAAGATGGTTGAGCAACACCTGCTCCATCATCGAACCCTCGTCGATGATGAGCACGTCGGCATCGATGGCACGGCGACTGTAACCCTCGCCGTCGCGATAACCAAGCAATCGATGAATGGTCGATGCTTCGACCCCGGTGAGGTTGGTCATTCGCTTGGCCGCACGACCTGTCGGAGCTGCCAGCACAACCTTCTTACCCTCCGCCTTAAGCGTATCGATAACGGCTTTCAGCACCGTTGTCTTGCCCGAACCCGGTCCACCGGTCAGCACCATAACCGGCGACGACAAGGCCGTGCGGATGGCATCGCGTTGCTGCTCGCTGTACTCGTGACCGAAAACATCTTCGAGGGGTAAAGCGGAATCCTCCACCGGGGGAACATCAACAGAGAACAGCGCAGACAGCCGCGCCGCGCCCTCCTTCTCCGCCTTGTAGAACACCGGCAAATAGAGCACGCCGCGACTACGCACAAGCCTACCCAACTCGACAGTTGTGTCTACCTGCTCGTTCACAGCCTCCGGCGCCACACCCGCCATAGCTGCGGCGCGCTCGACAGCTTGCTCGCGCGTGGCAAACAAGTGACCATCCTCGGCAAACTGCTTGACGGCAGTTACGAGTGCTCCCTGCAACCGTCGCGGGTCGTCGGCAGCAATGCCAAGTCGGTTGCCAATCTTGTCCGCGGTGTAGAACGACAGCCGCCATACATCCTCAATCATTCCGTAGGGATTGTCGAGCACCATGTCGGCAGCACGAGTGCGATACTTTCCGAAGATACGCGAAATGAACGTATCCCCGATCCCGCACGAGTACAGAAACATCAGTAACGGACGAGGGTAGCGTAACTGCCGGATACTCTCCGCAGCAGCCGCAACCTTGGCCGGTCCAAGTCCGGGTATTTCTTCGGCCAGGTGAGGTTCGTATTCGAGCACACGCACAGCCTCGGTGCCAAAGCGGTCAACCAATCGCTTGGCAAATGCCGGTCCAATGCCCTGCACATACTCGCCGGCGAGGAACGCTTCGGTTCCCTCGCGACTGACAGGCAGACCGGCCAAAAGGGGTGTCGTATCGTGTGTTTCCATACAACTTCAACACCCCACGCGCGCGTATGTTCAATAATATTATGTTCAATAATAATGGGAATAGTAATAAGCCAAACCTTCGAGGGCTCCCCATACGGCCAGGGCATTGACTGCAGTGCAAATCAGTAACGACCACAGCACCTGCGACAGCGACAGACTGACACGGATATAGTCGAAGTCTGAAAACTCCTTGCGCTTCCACCGTGCAGTGTTTTCAACCAAATAGTCGTAGAATTCCTGCCAATCGAGTGGCTCCTGCTCCGTCAGCCACGTTGCGAGTTCCACCTCGCACGTCTGGTCGTCAGCCCAACTGAACGCACGCGCCCAATCCACCCGATTCGAGTCAGGGTCAAGCCCTATGCATACTACAAATTCATTCTTATGACCACCCTGCCAGTACGCCCGCTGCATCTCGGCAGCATCGATGCGGTGTTTTCGAACGTCAAACAATATGACATACAAGCGCATTTGACGTTCAGCCCCGTACCGGCCATTGAAAGCTCGCATCAACGCGTCACCCTTTTCCGAGACAGCCAAGTCGGCACTCAACACCGCCGGAGCATCGTGCATGCATAGCGTCGGGTAGTCTGCCAATCCGTAAGCACGGGCCGTCTCGGCATCGGGGGCATGGAAACGGAAAACCGAGTTTGACCCCGCAGCACGAATCCTGTTCTTGTAGGGACTGGGGATAGTGACCGGCACCCAGTAGCGCCAGTCGGCTTGATGCTCATCGGGCAGGTCGGCAAACGAGTAATGACTGCCATAACGCCAGTTACCGCGTATACGGGTACTGAACCATTTATCGGGCACGGGCCTGATACCCCATCGCATCCCGATATACTGAAAGTAAGCCCGTGTGGTCACTATCGTGTGCATCGTGTCGGTGACGATTGTGTACCGCTCGGGATGGTGAATATACCGCGTGACTGTGCGGGTCTGAGAGCGACCGTTGCGGTCGCGGTAAGTGCGCGTTTCGTGACGAACCTCGGTCCATTCGGCCTCGTACTGCACGGTATCCACCCTCGCTCCAAGAAACTCGTAAAACCGCATATTGGCACGAAGGAACAACGTATGACACAGCACCGCAGCCACTTCGCCCACTACTCCCACGATGACATACAACCACCACGGGTCCTGCAAACCGAACTCGAAGTACAGGACCAGCAGGGCTGCTAACGGCAGCAGATATGCCGTTATAATCATCAGTAACTGAAGGTGTAGTCGTCGACACCGGTGGCCATGACATTCTTAGTGTCAGTGGTCGAGATGACGGTGTACTCGATTGGCTTCTTGTTGGACACAAACCAACGCGATGGATACGACTCGATGAGTGTCTCGCGCTGATTGAGGATGTCGAGCATACGCTTCTGCTCGTTGGTAAAGGCTGTGCGCTGCACCTCGATCGAGTTGGAAACCGTCTTGTACAACGAGGTATCAAACTGAGGATTGGCTTCCTGTATCCATTTCATCAACTCGCCGCCATCGCGGTAGCGTCCGTCGATAATCTTGGGATATATCTCATTGAAGGCGTTGCGGTATTCGGTTGATACATTGGCCTGCTCGCGCACTATCTGGAACATGCGGTCACGGACAGCCTCTATCTTGCCGCGCTGAGCCTCGGCTTCCTTGCGCAGTGCTATCTCGCGGTTGTTGTAGCTGAAATACATTGCGATGAGTATAATCACCACAGCCGCCACACAGATTATTATAATAAGTGTAGAACTCATGACTTAAGCGTTGAAAAAACGGTTTAATGCCTCGGTGTGGTCGCCGAGCAGTATAACATGGTGATTGCCGAGGGGACGGTCGAGGAAGTAATTGACGTTGGCATCGAGGTGCAAGCGTACCTGCGTGCGGCACATCGACGGGTTGTTGAGGTTTTCGATGAGCGTTCCGGCCGACACGAAATGTTCGTCCATATCCTTACCCCACCATTTGAGTACGGTTACGGATACTTGTTCGGGCAAAATACCCTGCAAGGCAACGCCGATACCGCTCTCGAAGTGACTGCGGAGGACGTTGCGGCGAGCCATACGCAGCGGCAATGTGCAGTGAGCTAAGATTATCTCGTTGCGGGCCGCATCTATGCGCGACGGATTGGCCATAAAGGCATCAGCTCCGGCCACCTTACGCGCCAACAACATGGTCAGCAGAGCGGGCACATCGCCCTCGCAACCGGCAGGAATACCCTTGGCATTGAGAACGGCCAGAGCCAGACAGCCGGTAGTGTGCAACGTGTCGAGCAGGTCGAAGCACTTAAGGGTGAACGCGTCAAGATGATAGTCGGCTACCACTTTCTCAATGGCCGAAGTCAACCGCAATGCCTTGTCGAGGTCCTCGGTCGTGGGTTCGACACGTTCGAGTGCCATGATACCCTCCACATCTGCGGGAGCTACCTCGTCGTACGCCTTGACCACATCGTCAAGCGATACGAATACAAAGTCAATGCCATACTGCTTCGAAACCTTGTCAAAATCGATGTCACTCGAAATCAGCCAACCCGACGGCTCGCCGAGCAGACCGACACGACAACCGCTGAGCGCCATGCGCGACTTGGCCGACGCCATCTCGGCCACCATGGCTTCCGGTGTACCGTGGATGATTCGCGAACCGATACCTTGGCTCTTGAGCCACGCCGAAATCTCCATCGAGGCTGCCAGTGAGTTCTGTAGTCCGTCGGCAATAAGATAAACGAATGTCACGTCGGTATCCGTCAAGGCTGCCTTGACACCTTCCTCGACACCGCCGGTGGCGACGAAAAGAAAGACTGTGCCACCCTGTTTGGAGAGCGCTTGCAATGACTTCCACTCGATAGTGAAACAGTCCTCCATAGCAGCGATGATGTCGGTGTGGGCGGTTTTGACGGCCTCGGGGTTATGCAGCCCCGACACGGCCTGATATAGGGTCAATATGGGTTTGTTGCTTGTTTCTGTGTTCATGGTTGGATGAATTCTGATTGGTTTGAGATGCAAATTTAGGCATTTTTTCTCAATATTGAGGTAGCTTGACGAGCCGATAATTTTTTCGGGAGCATTTTAGGCTTCGTCTCGCAAAAAATCACTAACTTTGCACCCAAATTGTCACCCTTAAAAATCTCATTCCCCAAAGGTATGATTACATTCTTCAAAAAAGGGACCACTAAGGTCTACGCCATCGAGCACGCCTCGGTTTTCACCGACGCGGACATTCAAAAACTCGAATGGCTGCTTGGTGGCGCCCGACCCGTAGCATCTCGATCGCTGAAAGGCTACTTCATCGGCCCCCGCAAAGAAATGATAACTCCCTGGAGCACAAACGCTGTCGAAATTACTCAAAACATGGGTATCGGCGGCGTTTCACGTATCGAAGAGTTCGCACGTGCAACCCCCGACACTCCATACGACCGCATGCTCAGCCGCGCTTACGACGGCCTTACCTCGAAGGTATTCGAGATTAACAAGACGCCCGACCCCGTGGTGTTTATCGAAGACATCCGCGAGTACAACCGTCAGGAAGGTCTCGCTCTCAGCGAGGACGAGGAGAAGTACCTCGACGAACTCGCCGCCCGTCTCGGTCGTCCCCTCACCGACAGCGAGGTATTCGGTTTCTCACAGGTAAACAGCGAACACTGCCGTCACAAGATTTTCAACGGCACGTTCGTTATCGACGGCGAGGAAAAGCCGATGTCGCTGTTCAAACTCATCAAGAAAACCAGCGCCGAAAACCCCAACGGACTCGTTTCGGCCTATAAAGATAATGTGGCGTTCGTCAAAGGTCCGGTAATCAATCAATTCTACCCCGAGCACCCCGAACGCCCTGACTACTTCACCGAAAAACCGGTCAAATCGGTTATTTCGCTGAAGGCTGAGACTCACAACTTCCCCACTACGGTTGAACCCTTCAACGGTGCAGCCACCGGCTCGGGTGGCGAAATCCGCGACCGTCTTGGCGGCGGACGCGCCTCGCTCCCCTTGGCAGGTACTGCGGTCTACATGACGTCCTACCCGCGCCTCGTTCAGGAGAATGCATGGGAAGCCATGATCAATCCCCGCGTGTGGCTCTATCAGACACCCGCCGAGATTCTCATCAAGGCCTCGAACGGCGCATCAGACTTCGGCAACAAGTTTGGCCAACCGCTAATCTGTGGCTCGGTGCTTACCTTTGAGCACGACGAAAAGGGCGAACTGTTTGCCTACGACAAGGTAATCATGCTGGCCGGCGGTGTCGGCTACGCCGCAGCCTCGGATGCCATTAAGGGTGAGCCTAAACCCGGCCAGAAGGTTGTCGTGATGGGCGGTGACAACTACCGCATCGGTATGGGTGGCGGCGCCGTGTCGTCGGTAGATACCGGCCGCTATGCCAACGCCATCGAACTCAATGCCGTACAGCGCGCCAACCCCGAGATGCAGAAGCGTGTGTCGAACGTGATTCGCGCACTCGCCGAAAACCCAGACAACCCTATTATATCTATCCACGACCACGGCGCAGGCGGTCACCTGAACGCCTTGTCCGAGCTTGTCGAAGCTACCGGCGGCCGTATCGACCTGGACAAGTTGCCCGTAGGCGATCCCACTCTGTCAGCCAAGGAAATTGTCGGCAACGAGAGCCAGGAACGTATGGGTCTCGTAGTCAAAGAGAAGGACATCGATCATATAGCACGAATCGCCGAGCGCGAACGTGCCCCCATGTATGTGGTCGGCGAGACCACAGGTGACGATCGTTTCGTGTTCGAACGCGAAAACGGCGAGCGTCCCATCGATCTTGCTATGGCCGACATGTTCGGTAACTCGCCCAAAACCGTCATGGTCGACAAGACAGTAGTCCGCGAAACCGAGGACGTCACAACCGACGCATCGGCCATCAACGAATACCTGCGCAACGTGCTCAGCCTCGAGGCTGTGGCGTGCAAGGACTGGCTGACCAACAAGGTAGACCGCTCGGTGACAGGCCGTATCGCCCGCCAGCAATGTCAGGGCGAACTCCAGCTCCCCCTGTCGGATGCCGGTGTCGTTGCCCTCGACTACCACGGCAAGGCCGGTATAGCCACTTCTATCGGTCACGCCCCGCAAGTAGCCCTCGTCGACTCGGCCAAGGGCTCAGTCATGGCTATTGCCGAAGCACTGACCAATATAGTTGGCTGCGATCTCAAGAAGGGCCTGAAGAGCGTTTCGCTGAGCGCCAACTGGATGTGGCCGTGTCGCAACGAAGGCGAGGATGCCGCTCTGTATCGCGCTGTCGAAGCCTGCAGTGACTTTGCCTGCGCCCTCGGCATCAATATTCCCACCGGCAAGGACTCGCTGTCGATGACTCAGAAGTACGGCGAGCAAAAAGTACTTGCTCCCGGCACAGTCATCATTTCTGCAGCCGGCGAGGTCGCCGACGTACGTCGCACCGTCAGCCCCGTTGTCAAGAACTCAGCTAACACCTCATTATATTATATAGACTTCTCGTCCGACGCCCTCAAGTTGGGTGGTTCGGCATTGGCACAGACAATGGGCCGACTCGGCAAGGAAGCTCCTACTGTCAAGGACGCCGAAGCCTTCGCCAAGGCCTTCGCCACCATACAGAGTCTCGTTCGTCGCCGTCGCATCCTGGCTATGCACGACGTCAGCGCAGGCGGTTTGGTGACCGCACTGCTCGAAATGGTATTCGCCAATACAGCCGGCGGTCTTGAAATCTCCACCGAAGGCTTCGCCAAGCTCGGCGAAACTGACCTGACCAAGATTCTGTTTGCCGAAAACCCCGCTGTGGTCATGCAGATCACCAAGACCAACGAGGAATCCATCGAGAAACTCCTCGCCGATGCCGGTGTACGGTTTGTCCGTCTCGGCAGCCCCGTCAAGGAGCGCGTACTCAAGGTTGACTCTCTCGAACTTGACATCGACGGTCTGCGCGATGTGTGGTATCGTCCGTCGTTCGACCTCGACTGCCTGCAGAGCGGTATCGACTGCGCCACGCTGCGTTACGACAACTACAGTAAGCAGCCCGTACGTTATGCCATCCCGACCTCGTTCAACGGCAGCCTCGCTTCGAAGGGCCTTACAGCCGACCGCACCAAACGCTCTGGCATACGAGCCGCCATCATCCGCGAAAAGGGTGTCAACGGCGACCGCGAAATGGCCTACTCGCTCTACTTGGCCGGCTTCGACGTCAAGGACGTCCATCTGTCCGACCTCATGTCGGGTCGCGAAACCCTCGAGGATGTCAACATGATAGTCTTCTGTGGCGGTTTCTCGAACAGCGACGTACTCGGTTCAGCCAAAGGTTGGGCCGGCGGTTTCCTGTTCAACGACAACGCGTGCACGGCTCTGCGCAAGTTCTACGACCGCGAGGATACCCTCTCGCTCGGCATCTGCAACGGTTGCCAGCTGATGGTCGAACTCAACCTTATCAACCCCGACGCCACCAAGCGCGCCCGCATGGAACATAACATCAGCCACAAGTTCGAGTCGACGTTCCTCGGCCTGACCATCCCCAAGGACAACAACTCGGTGATGCTCAAGTCGCTTGGAGGCATGAAACTCGGCATCTGGGTAGCCCACGGCGAGGGCAAATTTGAACTGCCCGGCTCACTGTCCGACCACAACATCGTGGCTCGGTACAACTATAAGACCTATCCCGGCAACCCCAACGGCAGCCGTGGCGGTGTAGCTGCTATCGCCAGCACGGACGGTCGTCACCTGGCCATGATGCCCCACCTGGAACGCGCCATATTCCCCTGGCAATGCGGCGTTTATCCCGCATCGCGTATCAACAACGACGTCACTCCCTGGATAGACGCCTTTGTCAATGCACGCAAGTGGATCGAAGAAAAAACCGGCGTCAAAGCCGTTATCGAATAACAAGTTAGTAGATTTTTATGGGAGGATTTTTTGGAATCACCAAAAAGGAAGGTAACTGTATCAACGAGCTGTTCTATGGCGTGGACTATAACTCGCACTTGGGCACCAAGCGCGCCGGTATAGCCACGACCAAGGACAACATTTTCACTCGTTCGATACACAACATCGAAAACACTTATTTCCGCACAAAATTCGAGGGCGAACTCGACGAATTCGACGGCCACGGCGGAATCGGCGTCATCAGCGACACCGACGCCCAACCCATCATCGTCAATTGTCACTTAGGCAAATTCGCGCTCGTCACCGTGGCCAAAATCAACAATATCAAGGAGTTGGAGAAGGAGCTTCTCGATGAAGGTCAGCACTTCTGCGAACACTCATACGACATCATCAATCCAACCGAACTCGTCGCAGCTCTTATCGGACAGGGCAAGACGTTTGTCGAAGGTATCGAGAATGTCTTCCGCAAGGTCAAGGGTTCGTGCTCTATGCTGCTGCTCCTGGCCGACGGAACACTAATTGCCGCCCGCGACAACCTGGGACGCACACCCATCATCCTCGGTAAACGCGTCGACGAGGCCGACAACATCGTGGCCTACGCAGCGTCGAGCGAATCGTGCGCATTCGCCAACCTCGACTTCGAGGTTTGCTACAACGTCGGCCCTGCCGAAATCGTACACATCAGCCCCGAGAAAGGTATCGAGCAGCTTAAGGCACCCGGCGACAAGATGCAAATATGCGCCTTCCTGTGGACCTACTACGGCTACGCCCCATGTGTCTACGAGGGTCGTAATGTCGACGAGATGCGTTATGAGTCTGGTCTCGATGTAGCCAAGTCGGACAACACAGATGCCGACTTTGTAAGCCCTATCCCCGATTCCGGCACCGGCATGGCCTTGGGTTACGCCGCCGGCAGCGGCAAGCCCTTCAAACGCGGCATCGTCAAGTATACACCCACTTGGCCCCGCTCGTTCACACCGAGCACCCAGGAACGTCGTGAACTTGTGGCCAAAATGAAACTAATACCCAACAAGTCGCTGCTCAAGGGCAAGAATGTTGTCTTCTGCGACGACTCGATAGTGCGCGGTACCCAGTTGCGCGACAATGTCAAGGACATGCGCATGGCCGGCGTTAACAACGTGCACATCCGTATCAGCTGCCCGCCGCTCATCTACCCCTGTAAGTTCATCAACTTCACATCGTCCAAGAGCGTCGACGAACTCATAACACGCCGCGTCATCCGCCGTCTTGAACAGAAAGACCCAGAATTGACTAACCTGGCCGAATACGCCACCACCGACTCGGCCAAATATGCCGCCATGGTCGAGGAAATCCGCAAGGACCTCGGACTCGACTCGCTGAAGTTCGCACCCATCGAGACCGTCATACGTGCCATCGGTCTGCCCAAGGACCGTATCTGTACCCACTGTTTCGACGGCTCGTCGTACGGCGATTGACAGTCTAATAGGTTGGATAACATTATTTAAGGCTTAATTTTTTTGTAGACAAATTAAAAATCCTTAAATTTGCGTGTTCAATCGTGCCCATATCATTCCCGACGGGCAACAATTTACCAATCTGAAAACCATAAACTCTTAAAAATCAAGAATATGAGCTTAAACATCATTGTACTGGCAAAGCAGGTGCCCGATACCCGCAATGTCGGTAAAGATGCAATGAAGGCTGACGGCACCATCAACCGCGCCGCCCTTCCGGCCATCTTCAATCCTGAGGACCTGAACGCCCTCGAACAGGCTCTCCGCATCAAAGAGGCCAATCCCGGTTCGACAATCACACTTCTTACCATGGGTCTGCCCCGCGCTTCCGAAATCATCCGCGAGGC
>CAZNGJ010000006.1:1682-48111 GCA_964572615.1 uncultured Bacteroides sp. | reverse complement strand
GGATTGACGACAACTACTTCAATGCCCGCTCGATGGACGTGTATATCACCAAACTCCGCAAGCACCTGAAGGACGATCCGAGCATCGAGATTATCAACATCCACGGCAAAGGTTACAAACTCATAGCCCCCGAAAACGACAAATAATACACATTACCCCTATATAACGGCAGGCCTGCAAATCGTCATAAAACGATGCAGACCTGCCGATTATTTTTTGTTAGCCTTACTTAAGGCCGGCTTCAACTCCGCGCGAAAAGTCGAGAGCCGACTGACGGTAACCGTTGCGCTCGAGTGCCGATACCATCCCGTGGACATCAATGATAGCTTGTTCGCGCTCCCGGCTGTCGACGGCCATTGACGCTATTTCACGACCCTTGGCGAAACCACGGTCGTATGCTTTACGCGCCACTATCGGCGAGTTGCCTTCCGTCGCAGTTGCTTTCGCGTAAGGTGAGGGAAGTGAGTCCGCCGAAGCATCACTATCGGAACACGCACTCAACAACAATGCTAACAAGCTATATATTACAAATTGAAGTATAACTTTCATTTCAGTAGCTGTTAAAGAAGAATTTTGGCGAGTTCAGCACAACCGACAGCATCTGCGAGTGCATTATGATGATTACTGAAATCTATGCCGAAGTATTGACAAAGATGAGGTAGCGACTTCGAAGGGCATTGCCAGCGAGTCAGCTTTCGGCGTGCTGCCACAAGCGTACAATAGAAGCGTTCGGGAGCATCGAGCTGATAGATACGAGCTGCTGAACTCACACATTTCCAGTCAAATGCGGCATTGTGCGCCACAAAAGGCAACCCTTCACACCAATCGAGAATCTCACGCCAAACCGTATCAAATGTCGGCGCATTGTACGTATCATCATCTGTGATACCATGGATGGCTATAAAACGAGGCACATACCAATCCGGTTCCGGATGAACCAAAGAATAATATGTGTCGGTGATTTCACCGTCGCGCACCTTGACGCAACCTATCGAACAAATACTCGACGGGTTATAGTTGGCTGTTTCTACATCTATTGCTACGAAATTCTGCATCTTGTTGTGGATAAAGGTTATTGATTTATTCAGTTTCGGAGACTCGGGCAGCCCGATCGGCTACTTGCTCCATCAGCCACCTCGGCGTCGAGGTAGCGCCACAGATACCAACTGTTTCGGCTCCTTCGAGCCATTCGTTGCGCAAGTTGTCGGGGCTGGACAAAAGGTAGGTACGCGGATTTACGGTGTGGCAATGGTTGAACAACACCTTCCCGTTACTGCTTTTCTCGCCGGCCACAAACAATACTACATCGTGGGTAGCTGCAAATTGGCGCAACAAACCGACTCGGTTTGAAACCTGTCTGCAGATAGTATCATAGTAACTGAACACAACGTTTTCTGCCTTCTGCGCATTGATTCGATTGATGATTTCGCGAAAGCCTTCGAGCGACTTTGTTGTCTGGCTATAAAGTGCAATGTCGCGGGTCATATCTATCCGATCGAGCTGGTCAGCGCTTTCGATAACGATAGCTGTTCCATTGGTCTGACCCACAAGTCCGTTTACCTCGGCATGACCGGGCTGACCGTATATTACTATCTGCAAATGCCTTCCGGTTGCTTTAGAATCGTCAAAGTCTTTTTTGATACGCTGTTGCAACTTCAGTACAACCGGACATGTGGCATCAACGATAGCGATATTGCGTTGACGGGCTAATGCGTAGGTTGCGGGAGGTTCGCCATGTGCGCGCAGTAACACTCGTACACCGGACAACTTGTCGAGATCAGCGTGGGTGATGGTCTTTAGCCCCTTGTCCGACAGGCGCTTCATCTCGGCCGAGTTATGTACGATGTCACCGAGGCAATACAGTTGTTCGCCCACGGAGAGCTCCTTCTCGGCTGTTGTGATGGCTGTGGTGACACCGAAGCAGAACCCGGAGTTGGAGTCTATGTCGATAGTACGACTCACTGCGCAACCTCCTTGAGCCGAGTGGCAACGAGTCGGTCAAGCCACTCATTCTGTTCCTCGATTGTCATGTTCGAATTGTCGAGCACAACAGCATCGTCAGCTTTGCGCAGCGGGCTTTCGCTGCGGTGGGTATCCGTATAATCGCGGCTCTTAATGTTTTCGAGCACTTCTTCGTATGTCGATGTCTCGTCACCCTTGGCACGCAGTTCGGCAAAACGACGCTGAGCTCGAGTCTCAGCTGACGCGTCAACGAAAATCTTCAGCTCGGCATCCGGAAAAACAGTCGTCCCGATATCGCGACCATCCATCACTATACCTTTCGAGATGCCGAATTGTTGTTGTTTGAGCACCATAGCCTTACGCACTTCGGGGATTGTGGAAATATCCGACACATGGGCCGACACCTCCATGCCGCGTATCAGGCTTTCGACGTTTTCACCATTCAGCAGTGTATATTGTCGGCCGTCTGCTCCTACAGCGAAGTCGATATTGATGTCGGGCAACGATGCTATAACAGCAGTGCTGTTGTCAACGATGTGGTGACGAAGGGCATAGAGAGTGACGGCACGGTACATCGCTCCCGAATCGACGTATCGATAGCCGAGACGAGTTGCTAATGCGCGCGCCATAGTACTTTTGCCGGACGACGAGTAGCCGTCGACAGCGATAACTATCTTTGATTCCATAATGTTCTATTAATTAAGGATATCGGGCAACGAACAATTGAGGTTGAGCATAAATGTCGTTGCTCCGGTATGGGGCTGTGCAAAGGCGAGTCCGACCTTGAATGCCTTGACATTGATACCTCCGGCAAGCGACCAGCCGGACAGGAAGGTGCGGTGATAAGTACTCATGTCTGTACGCATCTTGTGGTTGTAGCCCAAGCCAATATACCAATTCGGGCTCGAAATAAGGTCCGCAGCGAAAACAAGATGGCGGAAAAGGTTGGAACCGAAACTCTCCTTAATCTCGAAATCTCCGTCGGTTGTACCGTCACCGGTTTCGTAGTAAGGCATCTTCCACTTGGTAAGATTCCAGGCAGTTACGGAAAAACGTATGGGGAAATTTCCGAACGACTGGCTCCAACCGAGTCGAACATCGATTGGCAGACGGTCGGCCGTCTCGTTGAATTTCTTAAGCTGACCACCGAGATTGGCTGCTACAACTGATAGCGACAGGTCGTGATCGGGGTTGTAATAATTGATGCCAAGATCTGTTGCTATGGCAAAGGCCGAGTAATCGGCGTAACCGCTGTAAACCATCTTGAGGTTGATACCACCACGCAGACGATCGGTAATATCGTGCGAATAGGTACCTGAAAAAGCGACATCCTTAGGAGAAAACGAGCCTATAATCGAGCCATTGATGTCCGTTTCTTTCATCGATCCGTAACCGAAATACTTGACCGACGCACCCCAAGCACCATGCTCGCCGGCCGAGTGTGTGTATCCGACCGTAGCGAAATTCGAGCCACCCAAATAGTGCATGTAGCTTAAGCCGATTTGTCCGGACATCTCGGAGCCGAGTAGTGATGGATTTTGATCGGCGGTAAACATATCGTCGTCAACAAGTGTAATATTTTGACCGCCAAGGCCATAAATACGTGACGACGAGGTAATATTGAGGAAATTGTATGCCGAGCTATTCTCCTGAGCCTTAAGAGGTAAACACGACCACAAGCCCAACAGCAAACACACGAGAGTTTTAATCGAGGTTTTCAATTTTGTATGATTGGCTAATTAATTGAATACAAAGGTAAGCAAAATTTCACAGCATACCTAACTTACCAAACGCATTTTTCCCGCATTTATTATCCATCTTCCCGAAAAAACATAACCTCTTTTTCTCCCATTGACGTTACAATAAACTATTTGGTTTAACGTGGTGACAACAGTGTAATAATCTTTTTTTCAATTTCTGCAGGTGTTACTGAGTATATCGGATTCAACGAACTTAAATTTTTATCACTTTCAAATCGTTCGGATCTGGTAAGCATAGCTATTAGGTTTTTTGTCTTAAGTCGATGTTCGGAATATCTCAATGCAATATCAATCATTTCATGCAAATCTTCGCCACATTCTATCAATGAATAAATATCATAATAATCTCGAAACTTGCTTCTCCGCAACATTACTTCCATCTTCATTGCTCCGATAGATTTTTTATCAGCAAGGCGAATGTTGTTCAGAAAAGGGACTGCATTCTGAACAGGGGAGAAATGAGGATTAGCATAAAAAGAAATCTTTACTCCATTGACAATAAATTCAACGTGATCCATATCAAGAATGTCGACCTTTTCAACTGTTCCTATGGATTCTAAATCCTTTTGAATTTGGGGCCAGTCAACTTCTCTTTTGTCATTCTTATTTGTCCGCCATGACATAAAATCCAGATCTTCACTCTCGCGTGTTCCAATCTGTAATGACAAGGCAGTTCCTCCTACAAGAAGGTAAGGTTTGATGCAATCGAGACGAGATACTTTTTCAAATATAGCAGCGGTATGGGGCGCAAGACCTTTCATTTCAGTTGAACATTGCATTGGTGTGACGGGTTTGGAGTGACTTCAAATACGAATCCGGCTTCCTCGCCTTAAAATAATACCATGAGAAGAAACGATTAAGGGTATATAAGTATTCGCCTTCAGGAACAAGGATTTTCTTCCACGCGTTTTTGACTTTTCGATATGTATAGATGTCAAATAAGAGGCTTATCTCATCCAGATCAAGGTACCGCATTGTTAAGGCTATCAGTTGATCATCCTTTATGGTATCAACGCTCACTTTTTCTTCAGGAAATGACCAAAACGCTTTCTCCTCCTTGAGTTTCTCAAGCAGCAAATACTTTACGTCCTTTATTTTATCCTTCTCCTTATTACACATAGGTATTTTCGTATTACAATTTGCACTTCTCAACTGTTTTTGAGTCGAAACAACTTCTGTTACACAAAAGTAATAATTTTTCTGTTGATTACCAAATAATCTGTTTGGTGGCGAGGGGGAAAAGCATTATCTTTGCGGTATCAATTAGAAACGACCTTGATGGCATGCGAAGATATTTAACCCTCATTTTTGTTTGGATAGCTCTGATTGCACCCGCGAAAAGCAACCTTAAGGTGGTTGCCGGCGATAACGACGAACCCCTGTCGGGAGCTACCGTTTTCTCGAAAACAGGCATTATAATAGGTATGACCGACAAGAACGGCAATATTGCTGTTCCCTCCGTTAACGACTATCCGCTGACGGTACGTTGCCTCGGTTACGAACCTGCCAAATGTTCCAATGATCAGGCCGAAGTAAAGCTGTCCAACATACCATTCACACTTCAAGAGGTTGTTGTCACTCCCGTCGATCGCCCGGTAGAACGCATCGTGTGTTATTTCCGAGAATACATTACCGGTGTTGTGGACGCCGATACACTGATGTATTACAACGAGCATATAGGCGACTTCATGCTCACCACACGCGACAAAGTCAAGGGTTTCAAGTCCAAAAATTCGCCTCGCTTCATGCGGTCGCGACTATATGCCCGCATGGCTAATGCCGACGGCCTCGACAGTATTTTTCGTCCTAAATACCGCGATGATACATTTGCATGGGAAGGTTTAATAGGGATTCCTCGAGGGAAAATCAAAATTACCGAACGCATGGCAAACGGCGCCGGCGTTGACACCATTGCCGGCAAGCACGGTGTCAAATCCATTTTGCGCAGACCCTCTAAATCTTCTTATATCGTACAAACCGACTTCCTTGCCGACCACAAGAGCCATTCGATGTCGCCTTTTATCTTCAAGCTGTTGGGCATGACCATCGATTTCACCGAATGCCAAGGTTCGTGGATTTATCAAAGCACCAAGCCAACAACCGAATTCCGGCCGGCTGATATACAATGCAGCACGTTCTCGATGAGCGTACTCGGCAAAGGAAAATGGCTAAAGAAGATGTTTAAGACAGACTCCGAGGTCCAAATGTACTGTTTCTACGAGATCTATCCCATCAGGGTGGATTACCTGACGGTCGAGGAGGCAAAGGAGTTATGGAACAACACCCCGCCTCGTGAGGAATGGGTTGTCAGTCCCTACGCCCGTCCCCTCTACCCGGCCATCCAACGGCTTGTCGACCAAAGCAGCAACCATTAAGAACTCATCATTTCAGAATGGCAGACGAAGTGTTTGAAGCATCCCCGACTTCATTGTTCCGACTGACTTTCTTTCCATACCCGAAAGTATAAGTAACTGACAATGCGATATTAAAGTGTGCCGCCGTACTAAAATTAGTACTCTGCTCAGTATATACCGGCGTTACGAAGTCCTTAGTCGATGCAACCCATGAAGTCCTGAAAGGATTTTTGACACCAAGACGGATATTCAGATCCGAATTGCTCCAACCGGCACTGAATTGCAATTGGCTGCGATCGCGGAATACGGTGCCTGAATTAGACCATAGCGTTCTGTATTTTGTCTCATAAAAAGCAGAATAATAGAAACTACCGGAATAGTATATGGCAGAACAAGCAAATGTGAACGGATTGTACTTTATATCGTAATAACCTGTACTGGTATAGAATGATTGGGTAGGCATGACTTGTAGCTGTAGATTGCCTTTGAGCAGCTTGGCTGTTGCGGAAAATCCGATTTGAGTGCGGAAGTGATTGCCATCGTTCACATATTGGCGCAAAATGGCTGCGCCGTCTAAGTATGGTGCATATACAGGCACGTGTCTATTATAAATCCCGAAAAACTGCGAAAATGGAGAAACCTGCAACCAACTGTTAGGCATCCAGTTGTACCCAAGATTTATCATTATGTTAGGACTATATTTAAGTCCGGAATTTCCGCAATAGTACAATAGCTCATTTTCTTGAAGTACATTCGGGCTCTTGAGGTTTGCGCTCATAGGCTCTTTCGAAAAAGACAACGATAGATTTATCGAGTGCCTACGGTTGGGTGACCATCCGAAATTTGCACTTGCGAAGGGATACACTTCCTTTTCGGATTGTGAATTGGTCGTGTTGTGTTCGCTGCGTACGCCAATAAGTAAGTCGGCTGTCAAATGATCTGTATAGTAGCCGTATTGAAACGAAGCACCGCCATACACCTCTTTAATTCTATCAGTAGACTCTGTTGTCCCGGAATAATCCACTGTGTAATTGGTGTACCCGCCGAACCCTCGCAAGAACAGGTAATGTACACCGGCAATTATTTTACGGCCCATAGCCATTGCTGAAAACAAGTATGTATCTTCAGAGGCACTATTTGTTATAGAACTTGTGCCGGAAGAATAAATATACCCCTGACTGTTATGGCCATAGCTTGCTTTAGGTGTGACTGTGAGGTAGTATTGATTTGGTAAATTGAAATTGAAATTACCGCTATATGATAATGATTTCAATTTTGAGGTTCTTTCGGATGAATATGTTTCCGACGGCAAGACCGTTGGACTGAATAGCAATGTACCGTCTCCGGCATTACGCGGAGTGTCCTGAATGGAGTAAGCAACTGTATTTTTCATTTGAAAACTTTTACTTGAATATGCCGCCCTGAATGACACAGGGAACTTGTTTTGTATATATCTTGTGTCGTCCGGTACTTGACAGCGCGTGATCCATGTATCGGTCGATAAGTCGGGCAGGCGAAACTTACTCACTGTCTCAGTTCCGGTATGCTTATTATTGAAATTGCGGCTGCCGACATATATGTCATAAGTCATTTTCCTGTACGTAAACTTAGAATATAGCGAAGCGGTCGAAGCCAATCCTATAAAGCAGGTTTCACCAAGGGCCAATTTTGTATAACCGCCGTACGCATAGGGTTGCACAACTATATTAATTACGTTACGGTCGCCCATGAATCGCTGATCCGAAGGCGAGTAGAAATATTCGACCTTCCGTACATCAGCGGTTTTCAGACCCTCCAACTCCTCCTCGGAGGCCTTGGTGTAATTTATATAGATGGCTACAGGTTCTCCGGTATTGGTTGTCACATTGTCGTCAGCCAGACTTACCTTAATCTGGGGTATTGTCATGCGACGCAACAGGTCAATACCGCTTTGGGAAGTATTCTTCTGCTTAGCTGAAGGAATAAAATATACGCCCCCTGCATCCGTGGTATTCATATTGCCTAACACTACTACTTCATCAAGCTGATTTGCCGAAATAGTATCGTTAACTTGGGCATGCAAAGCCCCTGTGCCGATCCATACGAGGATGTCACTCATCATACGAGTCCTCATATTGATTATAGTATTATTGGAAAGCCTTTAATTCCGATTGTACAAAAAGGTGAACATATCCCGAGGTTGTCCACCACAACCCGACATTTATTTCACAACCATTATGTGGGATATTCAGAATAATGTATTCTTTGCCATCTCTGTATCCCTCCGATACGTTGGAAGCTTTTGCCTTGTCCTTTTCTACAAGAGCCTTAATCTCCGCTTGCAATTTAGGATCGTTAGTTGCCGTTACACTTCTGAAATAATTATCTTCGCTTTTATTGCTCACAACCCTATGCCCTTCGGTTCGAATATCCTTACGATTGAATACCGACTCGCACGCCAAACGCGGAGGAACCGCATAGCATATCGCAACAAAACAACAAAGTATTGACGTTATTAATATCCTTTTCATGGTTACATCTTATTTGCGTTATACAAAAATTGTTGACTTGTTCGCTGCTCGGCGTCTGCCTGTTCGATAATATCCTTGAAAGTATTCATCGTCTCAGTTTCAATATCCTCGACAATGGCTTGCGCTGTAACACCAGTTAATACCTTTCCGTCAATACATGCATATACCTCATTGTCTGTTGACGCAGATTCAGCGAAGTGGAAAAAATATACGGAGCAAGTTACAATCACGGCTATACTTGCCGCTATAGTCGCATATCTTAGAAACCTATGCACGCCCCTTCTTTCTTGTTCCGACCCGGATGTTGAAGCAACTATATGCGCTGTCATTCCCATCACATCGCGAACTTCTTCGATGATAGGTGAAGTCCACTCGGAACACAACAGGACAAGTTCCAACTCCTTCTCTTGGAGTTGAGTCAACCGACAGTCCATGTAAGCCTTGCATAACTGTTCTGTTTCTTGAAGGGATAGATTATCAATATATTCCATACTTCATAATTTCTTATATAACTCGCGTAATTTTCTCCTTGCTCTGCTCATATTCATTCGCACGGCATCAACACTCATATCAAGCCGTTGTGCTATCGCTTCATAATCGAGCTCCTCGAAAGTTGCCAATTCAAATACTTCCTTTTGTAAGGGTGACAACGAAGCCAGCAACAATTCTTTCAGTTTGTCACTCTCATCGTAATCAGGAGTGGAAGCCGCCCGATCATTCTCGTTTAAGTCTACAAAATTCCGCTTGCGCTTCAACATATTGCGACATACATTTTTTAGAATGGCAAACAACCGAAAGTGAGCTTCGTCAGACGTTACCGGTACACGGTCACTCCATAAATTGCAGATAGCATCTTGCACGGCATCCTCTGCATCCATTTCATTTTGCAGATAATGGAGAGCTAAACGATGCAATTTGGCTTGAAGTCGGCTATCTATGAAGTCTTCATGTGTCATATACTATATAATACACATTTCCTCCCGAATCATAACACCACTCCCCGTTTTTTATTTCTAACCGAGAAATCATAAAATCTCTTCAAGCCTCGCCCTCTCTTAATGCAAAAAGAAGCCAAGCAGAGCTTGACTTCTTTTGCGGAGAGGACGAGATTCGAACTCGTGGATAGGATTGCTCCCATCGTCGGTTTAGCAAACCGGTGGTTTCAGCCACTCACCCACCTCTCCTTGTTGACGCGTGGGGCGTAACTTTTACAAGTGCAAAATTAGCGCTTTTATTTTAATTGACCAAATTTTTGACACTAAAAAATATGCAGTATCTGAAAATCAATCCTATACAAGAATCTAAGCCCTACTTCAATTTATAGGTCCTTAGATAGATCCACTTGTCGGGAGCAGAGGGTGGGGTAGACAACTTAGAAAAGCTTCCTTTCTTGCCTTGGTATTGCATGGTCAAATCAAAATGACAGATACCGATTCCGGTATCAAGGACGGATGCTTCACTCTTATCTATATAATAAAAATGTACAGCATCGTCAGCAACCAAAGCTCGCCAGGGCTGCGAATTGGTTGACGAGGGGGCGAGCCGCATCATCTCGAGTGCCTCGTGGAAGGTTGAATCCGTGTCGACCGATGTTTTTCCGTCAATACTAAGGAATAGTTCGTCGAAAGGCTTGCGATTCTTACTACCTACGGCCAGTCTTGTCAGTTTCTCACGAAATCCCATGCCGGCAGGCGTACCTACGGGGCATACTATGCGCAGCTGCTCACCATCGGGCCAAGTCTCATCGCGATTGAACACAGAGCCTTTGAAGGTCGCAGCTATCCAACATGTGCCGAGTCCGGCCATCCCGGCTTTTAACACCACCTGTTCAAAACGGTAGCCTGCTGATAGTGCAGAATCCTCGCCGTCAGCAATTCCAAGCAGAAAATAATCTTCAGCCCCGCGAATTGTTCCGTAGGTTGACGGTTTGTAACCGGCCTTAAGATCGAAGTGTTTGAGTCGGATTGACACACTGCCGCCGAAGGGCGACGTCGATTCTGCTATAGCGTTTCCCAACATCGTTTTTTGTTCGCCGGTAAGGCTCTCCCCGTCGAACGATCGGACTGAACGGCGTTGTTTTATAGCTTCAATAATGTTCATTTTCGTCTTTTGTTTATTATATTGTTTATAATAAACAATCGAAAAAGTCGGTTTGTTGCAGAAATAAAAAGAGGATGCCCGTAATTTTGAAACGGTGCATCCTCAATGCGTTTGTCGAGATAGGGACAAACCCAACAAGCTAACGTGGTAGCTTACTTCGAAGCGATGGAGCTGCTCACGGTGAGGCGAGCGCGACCTTTAGCGCGACGACGAGCAAGAACCTTGCGGCCTTCAGGCGTGGACATACGTTCACGGAAGCCGTGCTTGTTAACTCTCTTGCGATTCGAGGGTTGGAATGTTCTCTTCATCTTATTATTAATTTTGACGTTTTACACTTAAGTTGAGTAGGGCTCACAATTCAAGGTGCAAAAGTACAAAATAATTTTCACACTCCCAAACATTTATGACAAAACCGCCCTAAAAAAGTCTTTTTGACGGTTTTTGATATATAGGTAGCGAATTTTTTTGTACATTTGCACTGATATTCCAAGGTGTTGGAGTACTATCCACCGTAGAGCCCCGATACATAATAACAACATGAGCATCTTATCCCTGATAAAAAAACAGATACGCATATTGATTCCGGCAGTCACAGTTGTCGCTACAAGCATAGTTCCGGCTTATGCTGTGCCTTACTCGGAGAATACTCTCGACAGTCTGCGCACCCGTTTGAAAAACGCCCGTACTGCCAAGGACTCGGTTCCGTTGCTGTATAATATATACGACGTCACTACATCCATAAAGCCGATGGAAGCTTCGCGCAAGGAGAATTACGTCACTCTGACCGAGTTGTATCACACCGCCTTACGTGCCGGCGATACTATCTCGGCTTTTGATGCAGCCCGTAATGTTGCTTCGATATCCAACAAATCTCCCGAGAATATCGATGTGATGCTTGACAAAGTTAGCTCGCTGCCGGAATCGATTGACAAAAAGGAAGCTGTAACATTCCTTCGTCTGCAGCGTACTATTTGGGTAGAGCGAGATACCAATCTTACCGACGAACAGCGTCGTGACAATTTCCACAACGTCCGCCGCCAATTGGAGTCGGTAAAAGGGAATAAGTCTCTCTACGACCGCATTTACCTCCAGTTAGCATTAATACTCTACGGCGGCAGCCTGGTTCAGGCCGACCGCATGGAGGCGTATCTGGACGAGTTGGGCCGACTGATCGAACAGACGCAAGGTCTGCGCTCACCTCTGAAAAGCTATTATTATACCCAGGCTGCGATTTTTTACGAGGAACTTGAAAACAGCCCCAAGACTGTTGAAGTTGACCGTAAGATGCTCAACCTCATGGCAAATCTCGAAGCAGACAACAAGCGCATCGGCCGAAACTACAAACGTTACGACCGCCACTACTTCGTGGTATACAGACGCTTGCTCAGCCACTACGACCAGCTTGCTCCCGGTGAGGCCAAACTATATTACGACAAGTTGAAAAACATTGAGAGTAACGGCTTGCATAACAAAGTGTCGGAGGTGGACCGAGCGTCGGTCGAAGCTTTCTGGAATCTCTCGCAGAAAAACTACAAGGAGGCGCTGAAGGAGTTCCGCACCGTTATGTCGAGTGTTAAGTTCCGCATCAATCCACGCTATATTCAAGGATACATAGAATCTGCCGCCAATTCAGGCAGTCTCGAAGACGTTATAAAGGGGCAACAGATGTACATAGAGTTGCTCAAACGCCGTGCCAAAGAGGCTGCCGACAGCGAGTATGCCCGTATGCGTATGGCTTACGACGTCGACGCGATGGAAAAGCGCAGTCTCAACGAAACGCGCCAAGCCCAACGCGAGGCACAAGAGGCCGAGCATCGCGTTCGCATTGTCAGTCAGCGTTATACTATTTACGGGCTGGTCGGTCTTGGTATTTGTCTCGTAGCCGTCATTATCATTCAGATTGTGGCAAACAGACGTTCGCGCCGTATGGCAGCTCAACTAAAAGAGGCCAACAACCGACTGACCGCCGAACGCGACTCACTCCGACAAGCACAATCACAACTCGTCACAGCTCGCGACCGCGCCTCGGAAGCGGTACGGCAGAAATCGGAATTTATCCACAACATCAGTCACGAAATCTCTGAACCCGTCAATGCCATCATCGGTTTCACTCAACTCATCGTCGACAGTATCCCCGAGGATAGACGCCGTTATCTCGAAAAGTTTGTAACCATCATCACTCAGAACAGCAAGATCCTACAACGCCTCGTCAGTGATATTCTCGACAGCGCCGATCAGGCTGTTACAGTTACCAGCATCAACTCGTCGCATTTCCAACCCGAACAAATGCTCAAAGTGGTGGCAGACAATTTCACGCCACGACTCAACGAGAACCAGACAATTGTTGTCGAACCTATTAAGGTAATGGGCAAAGACCCAGATGGTCAGGCTGCCGTCGACACCGACCCGCAACGCATCGAGCAGATCATGCTCAACATTGTAGGCAATGCCATCAAGTTTGCCGACCACGGCAAGATTGTCATATCTCCCGAACTGGATTACAACCGAGGCGTACTGACAATCGCTGTCAGTGACGAAGGTCCCGGTATACCTGCCGGCAAGGAGGAGGCAGCATTTGGAAGATTTGAAAAACTGGGACGCACCACCCACGGACTCGGACTTGGTCTGTTCGTAAGCCGCCGCGTAGCTCGATTACTCAACGGCGACCTCGTTATCGACCCGAACTACCACCGTGGTGCCCGTCTTGTGCTCACCGTGCCTATCAGTCTGCGAGCCAACCGTATTGACGAACCTGCCAATATGCCTGACGCTGATGAAGATTAGAGATCTCGACTTGGGGCTCCGCCCGGTTATGCTTGCACCTATGGAGGATGTCACCGACAGCTCGTTCCGTCTGATATGCAAGGAGATGGGCGCCGATATGACATATACCGAATTTGTGTCGGCAGACGCACTGATCCGCAACATCGCCTCGACAACAAGAAAGCTGAACATCGACTCGCGTGAACGGCCAACCGCCATTCAGATCTACGGGCGAGAGGTCGAACCCATGGTCGAGGCTGCCCGAATCGTTGAGGAAGCTCAGCCGGACATAATTGACATCAACTTCGGTTGTCCCGTTAAGAAAATTGCCGGCAAAGGTGCCGGGGCAGGCATGTTGCGCGATATTCCCCGGATGCTCGAAATCACCAAGGCCGTTGTCAATGCCGTAAAGTTGCCCGTCACCGTCAAGACCCGACTGGGCTGGGACCATAACTCGAAAATAATAGTCGATCTGGCCGAACAACTGCAAGACTGCGGCATCGAGGCGCTGACTGTTCACGGTCGGACCCGCTCCCAGATGTACACCGGTGAAGCTGATTGGGAGATGATTGGCGCTGTCAAGAATAACCCCCGGCTTCATATCCCCGTCATCGGCAACGGCGACATCACCACACCCGAGCGCATAGTCGAAGTATTCGACCGTTACGGCGTAGACGGTGTTATGGTAGGCCGAGCCTCCATCGGCTCACCCTGGATATTCCACGATCTTAAACAAGCCCTCGTTCATGGTGTAGGCAACTACACACCGCTTGACATTGCCGAAAAATTCGCCCTTGTACGTCGTCAGATCGAAGAGAGTATCGAGCGTTCCGACGAGTACCGGGGTATATTACACATTCGTCGTCACCTGGCCGCGTCGCCCCTGTTTAAGGGTATTACGTCGTTCAGACCAACGCGTATCGCCATGTTGCGGGCATCGACCCGCGATGAATTGCTTGCTATTATCGACAACGTTCAGCAGCAACTTGTCGATGGAACCCTGTCGACAGTCCCCGTCACAAATTGAAATATCTATATACATATTTATTTATCCCTAATCATTATCACATTTAGTTATGCTAAAGCACTTTCTCTCTCTACTCACCGTAGCAGCCTGCGCATTATCCGGCCTGGCAGCCGAACCTCAGACATACCGTATGGAAGTCCAGGACTTCAATGAGTTGCAAGTCATTGACGCTCTTGATGTTGTCTATAGATGTAATCCTGACAGCGCCGGCATGGCAGTCTTTACCGCCACTCCCGACGTTGTACCTGTGATAATCTTCAGCAACAACAAGTCTAAACTGAAGATTCAGATCAATAGCGACACCCGTCCTCTCCCCGCCAAGTTTCCTGTAATTACTGTCTACTCCAACTATCTGTCGGCGGTTGAGAACTCCGGCTCGGGTACTGTCAAAGTTGAAACACTCGCTCCGGGCGCCCAGTTCAAAGCTCGAATCATCGGCAACGGCACCCTCATCGCCGACAATATCCACGCGACTCAAACCGAAGGTAGCCTCGACACAGGAAAGGGTCGATTGGTACTGAACGGTGAGACACGTTCTGCCAAATTCAAGAACATCGGTACCGGTTCCATCGAAGCATCTGATTTGAAGGCAGAAACGGTTTCTGTTACAATCCTCGGTACCGGTCCAGTAGAATGCCTGGCATCGCAAGAACTCAACGTAAAGGGCATAGGTTCTGGCAAAGTCTACGTCAAAGGCAATCCCACCGTCAAGAAGCGTTCAATTGGTAAGATTGACGTAATCAACATTGAATAACTAAGCATTTTCTCCATGTCCGAAGAACCGTCACTGAAACTACGCACCGCACGCACCCTAAAGTGGAATCTCATCGACAGGGTAGCGTCGCAGGTATTGTATGCAGTGACTGGCATTGTCCTGGCCCGCGAACTGAGCCAGGAAGCCTTCGGCCTTGTCGGCGCGATACTTGTATTCCAAGCGTTTGCATCGCTAATGGTCGACAGCGGATTCAGCTACGCATTGTTACAGCGCAAGGATCCGACTCGCGAAGACTATTCGACAGTCCTTTGGTTCAATATCGGCATTTCAATTCTGCTGTACGGGCTTCTTTACATCGCTGCTCCATTGATTTCCGACCTGTTTGGAGCTGACGAAAGGCTCATTCCCTTATCACGGGTAATGTTCCTAAGCTTTATACTCAATGGTGCAGCCATCGTACAGACCAATCGTTTCATGAAGCAAATGAATGTCCGCCCGATAGCCATAGCCAATACGTTCGGCCTGGCTACAGGAGGTGCAACGGGTATCATACTGGCGGTAAACGGCTTCGGAGCCTGGGCAATAGTATGGCAAACTATAGTTCTGGCTACTGTCAAGGGCGGATTGCTTTGGATAATGAGTCGTTGGGTCCCGTTGCTGAGTTTCTCCTGGAATCGCCTGCGCGGTTTCTTCAAGGTTGGAGGGTCTATGATGCTGACTTCGTTTCTAAACACCCTTTTTCTCAACATCTACTCGTTTTTCGTTGGTAACCGCGTGGGCCTGACGGCCTTAGGCTATTACACTCAGGGCGACAAATGGAGCAAGATGTGTGTCAGCTCGCTCAGTCAGGTGTTGACTTCGTCATTCCTTCCGGTTTTGAGCAGCGTACAGAATGACAGCGAAAGGTATGGCCGTTTAACATCGCGAATGAATCGCATGACCGCCTACCTCGTCTTTCCGATTTTCATAGGGGTAATTGTCGAAGCCAAGCCCATATTTCATATTCTGTTTGGCACAAAGTGGGATGCCTCGATAATTCTGTTCCAATTACTGTTGCTACGTGGAATCTTCACAGTCTTCACCTCGCTTTATACTAACTATCTCCTTTCGTTGGGACACGCCGGAACGATAGCCCGACTCGAGGTGTTGCGTGATGTTGTTGCACTCGCAGGACTCGCTGTGACCTTCCCTGTAATGGCCGATACGCTTCCCGACAATCCCGTTTGGGGTGTATCGATTATGCTGTGGGGACAAGTTGCGGCCGCCATCGTTGCATGGGCATTGACAGTACGGGCGGTGCATCGTCTCTGCGGTATCTCAGGGTGGGGACTTATGAAGGATTATATACCATACGCAGCCATGGCCGTCGGACTCGGTATCGCTATGTTTATAATTGGCAACCGCTGCGACAATCCATGGCTTGCTGTAGGCATAGAAACGGTGGTTGGCGGTGGCATATACCTGATAGTCAACCAGCTCCAAGGCTCGCGCATCCAAGCCGACGCACTCAGCTACCTCCGCGGCCGGATGTAGCTGAGAGTTCGTAGCTCGTAGTTCGTACCTTGTAGTTCCTACCTCATAGTTCGTACTAAGCCTCGTGGAGGTCGTGGCCCATGCGTTCTTTCTTGGTGTGCATGTACACCCGATTGTACTTATTGGGGGTTACTTCGATTGGCACATTCTCGACAATCTCAAGTCCGTAGCCTTCGAGCCCGATTCGCTTTACCGGATTGTTCGTCATCAGGCGCATACGGCGTATTCCGAGCAGATTGAGTATCTGTGCTCCCACGCCATAGTCGCGCTCGTCGGCACGATGGCCCAGGTGCAAGTTGGCATCGACTGTATCAAGACCCTCTTCCTGCAACTTATAAGCGCGGATTTTGTCCATCAGCCCTATGCCGCGGCCTTCCTGGTTCAGATAGACAACTGCTCCGCGACCTTCTTCCTCGATCATACGCAGTGCGCGGTGTAACTGCTCGCCACAGTCACAACGACATGACCCAAAAATATCGCCTGTCGCACACGATGAGTGAACACGAGTCAAGACCGGTTCGTCGGGGTTGGAACGAAGATCGCCCTTGATGATAGCAATGTGCTCCAGACCGTTGCTGCGTTGGCGGAAAGGAATGAGACGGAAATGGCCATACTCAGTCGGCATATCCACCTCGACACCCTGTTCGACAAGACTCTCGTTTGCCAAACGGTACTTGATAAGGTCGCGGATACTTATTAACTTCATGCCCCATTCGTCAGCTCGACGGCGCAACTCGGGCAAACGTGCCATCGAACCATCCTCGCTCATTATCTCCATAAGTACGCCAACCGGTTCCAGACCTGCCAGACGGGCAAGATCGACAGCAGCTTCAGTGTGACCGGCACGCACCAGGACACCCTGGTCGCGAGCATAAAGAGGATTGATATGTCCGGGGCGACCGAATGTCTCGGGGGTCGACTTGGGGTCGGCAAGAGCACGCAATGTGGCTGCGCGGTCGTGTATCGACACACCTGTGGAACATCCTTCCAGTTTGTCCACCGTAATAGTGAATGGTGTTCCGAGCATCGATGTATTATCCTCAACCTGCCTCGGTAAGCCTAATTCCTCACAGCGCGACACAGGCATCGGCGCACACAGAACGCCTCGGGCATTCTTAAGCATGAAATTAACCTGCTCGGGAGTGATCTTCTCGGCAGCGACAATAATATCTCCTTCGTTTTCGCGGTCTTCATCATCGACCACAATTATCATTTTACCTTCCTTGAAGTCGGCTATCGCATCTTCTATGCTGTCAAGTTTTATGTTGTCGGTTTGAGTATTATTATTCATTATCGGGAATATTTTGGAATTGATCAGAAATATTATCAAGAGCCTCACGCAGTTTAGTCAACGTGCGGGGTTCGATGAATCGCGGCAACTCGTTGAGTGCATCAATAACACTGTTTTCACGAGTATTTGAAATATAAGAAGTCATGTCGGTTATTGCCGTCTCGAGTGCCCGTTTGGAGCTGCGGGCGCGCAGATAACCTTTTATATCGAAGGTCTTACCGCGCAATCGGGCATATCTATCTGTCAGGCTTCTCACCTTGTCTATCAGAATGAGCGCTTGTGCAGGGATAACTTCTTCGATGGACACCTCCTTCATCACAAACATCTTATCATCGTCATATTTATGCCCCAATCGGCGACGCAGGTTTCTCCACATACGCTTATATCGGTCGAAATCGAACATCGTCGTATCGCCGACAGCCTTGTAGGTAAAGAAAACACCGAGAGGCAGCAGCACCATCGAGCTTAACCAAATACCGGCTATGACGTCCATTTTGCCATCGCGTGCCATCTTATACCCCGTGTTGTCAAAGATGTAATAGACTATAAACAGGAATACCGAAATTACGAGCGGCATACCCAGGCCACCTTTCTTGATGATGGCACCGAGTGGAGCACCGATAAAGAAAAACAGCAGGCAGGCCAACGACAAAGTGAATTTCTTGTGCATCTCTATCTCGTGGCGACGCAGTATTTTTTGCTCCTCGTCGATTGCAAGGCGTTTGAACTCAAACTCGTTTTTGCTTCGCTGAGCTTTACCGAGGGCCGTCCGGAGGTAGTTGAGACGTGACTCTGGTAGAGGTTGGTCAAATACCGAATCAACATTGAGTGGTGCGTGAGTCACAGGACGGCGTACGGCATGCACCGGCTCGTGGTTGACATACCGGGTTTCGAAATACGGGACATTCACGTAGGGACGTTCCTTGATGTCAAGGCCATTCTCGGTATTGACCGAATCCACAATCGCACCTATCGAGTCGATTGCGACACGCAACTCCGCGATATTTTTGCCTATATACTGCTGGCGCATCGTGCTGTCGTCCATACGGTTGAAATTCGCATCGTAGGCTATATAAGCGGTCTTGCGGCTAAACGATTCCCTTCGGAAGGGCATGTTGCGCGCTGTCGACGCTCCCATCACGTTGTCATGGAAGTCCTCGTACATTTCGCCTTGATACAACTGGATGCAGACACGGCTCTTATCCTCCGTAAAACTGATACGGCCCGAGTCGGCAAGGATAACACGCACCTTGTCCATTCCTCGCGATGTATCGTAAATAATCATGCCGTCCAAGCGTCCCGTTTCAAGGTCTTTATGGTCGACATAGAGGTTCATGCCGGGTATCTGGTTATAGAACGAACGCTCGGGTATCTCCACTTCCGGTGTTTTCTGTCTGATAGAGAACATCAGCGTCCACATCTTGGTCTGGGCCATCGGCAATATGTCG
Source organism: uncultured Bacteroides sp. (assembly GCA_964572615.1). Classification (GTDB taxonomy): domain Bacteria; phylum Bacteroidota; class Bacteroidia; order Bacteroidales; family Muribaculaceae; genus CAG-873. The sequence goes on along the minus strand of CAZNGJ010000006.1, from coordinate 28,648 downwards.
TTCTGAAAGAAGAACGCACCTACTGCCACTAAAGAGATGAGTATGATAAGCGGACGCATGATGCGGAACAGGCTTATGCCTGATGCCTTCATGGCTGTCAACTCAAACTTTTCGCCGAGATTGCCGAATGTCATTAGCGACGCCAACAGTACTGCCAACGGCAGTGCCGTCGGCACCATCGTCAATGAGGCATACATGAACAGTTCGGCAATTACGCTCAGGTCCAAACCCTTGCCGACCAGGTCGTCGATATAGTGAAACAGAAACTGCATCATCACGATAAAAAGCGTGATAAAGAACGTCATGGCAAACACCGGCAAAAACCGCTGCAGCACAAACGTATACAGTCGTTTTACTACTACCATTGTGCAAATCTAATTAATTATTCATCGGGGTGGGCAAGACGTTCGTACTCCTTCAGTTCGGCTTTGCGGAACGAAGTGCGGGCTTGAGTCTCAACAGCGGCTATCTCACGATAAATCGAGTCGCTGTCATTGCGGTTTACAGCCTTTTCCAACTCTTCGTGCAAACGGATGTTCTCGTGCGCGAGGCTTTCCGGTGTTGGACCGCACGATGTAAAAGTCGTCACCGTTAAAACGGTACTTATATAGAGCATCAGTTTTCGCATATCGGATAAAAATTTTAGTATTAAACTTCAGTCCGGAATTTCGATTTCGAGACCATCGTAAGCTATCTTAACACCGTCGGGCAATGTAGGTTCAACTTCAGCGTGCCGACCCATCTGGTGTGCCAGATGGATAAGATAGGCAACTCGGGGCTTGATGCGTTCTATCAGAGCCAACGCTTCGTTAAGAGTAATATGTGAGAGATGTTCTTTGTGGCGCAACGCATTGATAACGAGCGTATCCACACCTTTCAATGCCTCTACGGTCTCATCCGGCATAACTTTACAATCAGTTATATAACCCAGTTTACCGATACGAAAGCCGAGGATGTCCAGTTTATAATGTGATATCGGGAGGGGTAGCACCTCGACAGCGGCCACATTAAACGGCTTCATGGGCACGATATTGTGAACATCATAAGTCGGAACACCGGGGTAGGGGTGTGCAGCAAAACAATAGGGCACACGGGCACGGAGATCCGCCTCGACGTCTGCTTTGCAGTAAATAGGGAAGGGACCGTCGGCACAGTAGGGGCGCAAGTCGTCGATACCACCTACATGGTCGTAATGTATATGTGTTATCAGCAATCCTTCGAGTGCCGGAGAATTGGCAGCAAGTATCTGGTGATAGAAATCCGGACCGCAATCAATCAGGATGTTACGACCTTCGGCTGAAGTCACGATTGCCGAGGTTCGCATCCGTTTGTCACGCGGATCGGTTGACGTACACGTATGGCAGGTGCATCCTATCTGCGGTACACCCGTCGACGTTCCTGTGCCAAGAAACCTCAGTTTCATCTCCGCGCCGTATATTACATCAGACCACGTTCACGCAGTTTCAGCTGCCAACGCCATGCATTCTGCATCGTCTCTGCCAGGGGCACCACTGCAGTCCAACCGAGCACTTCGTTTGCGCGGGTTGGATCGGCCCAGACTTGTATAATATCGCCCGGGCGACGCTCAGTAACAACGTATGGCACTTTTACGCCGGTAGCGGTTTGGAAAGTTTCGATAAGTTCGAGCACCGATACTCCCCGACCCGTACCGAGATTGAATACTTCGACAGGTTCGTCCATCTTGTCCTCCACGATACGCGCAACAGCCTGCACATGAGCACGGGCAAGGTCGACGATATCGATAAAATCGCGGATGCACGAACCGTCAGGCGTGGGGTAGTCAGTTCCGAAAACACTGAGTTGTTTGCGGATTCCGATGGCCGTCTGTGTCAGATAGGGAATCAGATTCTGGGGCACTCCGTTCGGCAGTTCTCCGATAGCAGCAGTAGGATGGGAACCGACAGGATTGAAGTAACGCAGCAGAATCGACTTGACCGGAGCTCCGGAGCGTACTGTATCGACAATTATTTCCTCGCTGATACGCTTGGTGTTACCGTATGGCGACACGGCTGCCTTCAACGGGGTCTTTTCTGTCACGGGGTTTTCGTCCGGCTCGCCGTAAACGGTGCATGACGATGAGAACACAATACCATCGACACCATATTGAGGCATCAGTTCGAGCAAATTGAGCAGCGAAACAAGATTGTTACGGTAATATTTGAGGGGTTTTTCGACCGACTCACCTACGGCTTTGCTGGCAGCAAAGTTAATTATGCCCTTAATGCCGGGATAGGCCTTGAACAAGTTGTTCAGGGTTTCAATGTCGGTTACGTCGCCTTCTACAAAAGCGGGACGGGTGCCCGTTATCGACTCGATTCCGTCGAGCACATCTATGTTACTATTCGAAAGATTGTCGATGATAACGACATCATAGCCGGCTTGTTGAAGCTCGACCACAGTGTGTGATCCTATATATCCGGTTCCTCCTGTGACGAGGATACGTGTCTTGTCCATAATGAGTTTATCTATAGATTGTCTTTGTGCCTACAAAAATACACAAAAAACCTCAAACCGCCAAGTCCTTTCGGCGTCCCGTCACCCCGATGCCGAAAAGTGCGAAGTCATACAGAGCGGGGTCGTCGGGTCGGAGAGTTCTTAATACCTCTGTAAGTTCTTCGACAGCCTTTCGGTCATTGCTGCGCCGGTTGAGCAATCCGAGGTCGCGTGACACCCCTGCGACATGAACATCAAGAGGAATATAGAGCTGTGCCGGCCGGATACTGTGCCATACACCCATATCAACAATCCCGTCATCACGGACCAACCATCTCAAGGCCATATTCAACCGTTTCAGTGCGGTATTCCCCGTATTAAGGGGAAGGCAACGACTGTCACCGCAACCGTCGTTGGCGTCAGCAAACATGCGATTCAAGGCATCGGCTATCAACCATGCCGGTGCGACGGAATCTGAGGCGCCTATAGCAGCGGCCATTTCGTCGACACTACCATATCTTGTGTAGACGGCATTAAGGCCGCGCAGATAGTGTTTGAGATTATCGGTGAAGAACGTTCGGTGTATGTTTTGATGCTCAGGCAAGTCCTCATAGCCACGCTCCATTACAAACTTATATGGCTGATTGTCCATCAATGCCAACATGCGATCGGCATCACGAAGTATCATCTTCCGGTTGCCCCAAGCTATTGAAGAGGTCAGCAGCGCGGCAATCTCAATGTCGCGCAAGTCGCTGAATCGGCGCGGAAACTGCACGGGATCGTCGTCTATAAACTCAGGGCGATTGATGGCTGCGGCTTCGCTGTCGAGCAACTGTCGCAAATCGTTGTCTATCATATTGAGGATATAAAAAAGCCCTCAGGTCAATGACCAAAGGGCTGACGTTAATTAGTTGGGGTGAACAGTGGGGGTCGAACCCACGACCTTCGGAACCACAATCCGACGCTCTAACCAACTGAGCTATGCTCACCATGTTTCTAAAAGCACTGCAAAGGTACGGCTATTTTTTGAACTGACCAAATTTTTGCACCAAAAATCACAAAATTCACCAAAACGTCGCGCAAAGGGTACTTTCGCGGGTATCCGGGGTTTAGGTGCGGTTTGGTTTTGGTTTGAGGGTGGCTAATTTGCGGCGGTAGGCTTTGGCTGTTTCTTCATCGCCAATGCGTTCGTAAGCTTCGGCAAGCCGTTTGATTGGTTCGGGCTGATCAGGTTTGTCTTCGTATGCCGACAAATAACGGCTGATTGCGCCGAAATCGTCTCCGGTTGAGGCATTGATATCGCCCATACCAAGTTGGCCTTGCCATCCGAGTTCTGCACTCGCCCACGACAACAGTTCGTAAACGGAATAAGCATCATCGAGGCGGCCGGTCGAAACGAGCATACGAGCTTTGCCAAGCAGAGCAGGGCCATAACCAGGAGCCATGGACAGTGCTTTGTCGTATTGAGCGATTGCGGCATCGGCCTCCCATCCTTCGCCACCGAGTGTATCGGCAGTCTTGACGTAGTCGGCTGCGATAGCCTCGAAACGCCGACGGTTTTCCGACAACCGTTTTTCATACTCGAGGAGCTTGTCGGTCAGCGCTTTAAGTTTAAGCGATTTAATCGATAAAAGTCGTTGAACAACGGGTCGAGCAGCTATGTCCGGCTGGATAGCTATGGCCTGGTTATAGGCAGAGACGGCATCAGCAAACCTGCCGTTATCGAAGGCAGAAGCAGCCGAGCGGAACAAGGCGTCGCTGCGACTGACCTCAATGGCCGATTCGATAAGTTGCGGGTCGTTGAACTGCTTTGCAAAACGTGAAATATCAGGCTTGACATAAATGTCACGATGCGAAATAGGGTTAACAAGGGTAATACCTTCAAGCGAACGACATCGGCTAAGCGCAACGTAAGTCTGACCACCGGCAAAAGCACCACGCCCTATGTCAATAATAACCTTGTTGAAAGTGAGGCCCTGACTCTTATGGATAGTAAGTGCCCAAGCCAACTTAAGCGGATACTGTTCGAAAGCGCCCAACTCGATTTCGTCTACCTGGTGCGTTTTTTCGTTATACACATACTTCACATTGCTCCAACGTTCGCGTTCAACCTCGTGTTCCTCGCCATCCTCGGTGCGAACGGTGATGGAATCCGGCAGACACTTTTCGACCACTGCCACCGTACCATTGACCCATCGGCGCTCGGGGTCGTTCTTGACGAAAACGACCTGTGCGCCGACCTTAAGTTCAAGATTGAGGTCGGTTGGCAGGGCATTGGTTGGAAAATCTTTCTCAATCTTACCTTCGTAGCTCACCACGGGTGTTCGCAGGGCTGCCAAGTGGTGCTCGTTGATGCTGTCTACCATATCACGGCGGGTTGCGATAGTCATTGTAAACTCGGCAGAGTTGGAAGTAGACAAATCGATAGCACTCGGATTGTGACGCGCGTTAAGTATGTCAAGATCTGCTTGCGAAGGCATCCCCATACGGATATGGTCGAGCAATGTCACAAATGTCTGTTCCTCTTGACGATAGACCTTGGTCAACTCGATAGGAACAATGTTCATCTCGCGAAAGACATTGGCACTGAAGAAATAGAAGGATGAATAGGCATGGGATAGTATATCACGGTCGTTGCCGGTGACTACGGGTTCGAGTTGGAACACGTCGCCGACGAACAGCATCTGCTTGCCTCCGAAAGGCAACTTCATATTACCGGAATATACACGCAAAACGCGATCTATGAAGTCTATGACATCCGCCCGGACCATCGAAATCTCGTCGATGATGATAAGATCGAGTTCACGAATCAGCTTGATAAGCTGTTTGGAGTATTTCAATCGCTGACGCAGTCGACGCACGGCAAAATCCGGGTCGTCAGGCAGTAAAGGTTTGAGCGGTATCTTGAAAAACGAGTGCATGGTCTGGCCACCGACATTAACTGCCGCTATACCCGTAGGGGCCAGTACGACAAACTTCTTCTTGGTAGTCGAGGTAATATAGCGCAGGAATGTAGACTTGCCTGTTCCTGCCTTACCGGTAAGAAATATCGACCGGTTGGTCTGTTCGAGCAGACTGAGCGTCGACTGAAACTCGGGGTTGGTCAGCTCGATCTCGACAACCTGCTTGCCTTTGGTTCGTTTGTCCTTATCTTTCTTTTGAGCTGCCATTACTTCTTGAATAAAAGAGGTGCAAACTCGGCAAGATACTTTCGCCAGTTTTTCCATTGGTGACCTCCGGTCGACTCATAGTAGGTATACGGATAACCTTTAAGCGTCAACAGAGCTCTGTATTCCTTATTTTCGTCATAGAGAAAGTCTGAGTCCCCTATGCCGATCCAATAAAGGGCAGGGCTACCCGCGAACTGGTCAGCCAACAGCTTCTCGCGGTCGGTAAACAATGCATCATCCTGATTCGCACGAGGTTGAATGGCTGCCGAGAATAATCCGACGTAATCGAACGTTTCTGGATAAAGTGCCGAAATATTCAAGGCGTTGAACCCACCCATGGACAATCCGGCAACGGCTCGCGAAGCTTTTTCGGGACGGGTATTGTAGACAGAGTCTACGAAGTTGACTATGTCCATAAACGACTTTTCGTAAGCGCCGTCCATAGTATGAGGCAATTTCGTTGTCGGGCGCTCAAATCCTGCGGGACCTTCACCCGGAGCCGAAGGCAAATCGATGTTACCGTTAGGTAAAACAACAATCATTGGTTCGACTAACCCCTTGGCAATCAAATTGTCCATAATCTGCGCAGTCCTGCCCAGTGTAAGCCAAGCCTCCTCATCACCACCCATACCGTGCAGGAGATACAATACCGGATACGAACGACCGTCTTTGCCATACATCAGAGGTGTATATACAGCCATGCGCCGCTGCGTACCCAATGTGGGAGAGGGATACCAGACATGCGAGACCGTTCCGTGCGGAACGTCTTTTACCGAATAATTATCCGTAGCATCCCCCTCGACAAAAAGAAGACTGTACACAGTCGAAGTATCTCGCTTTGTATACGGGTTGGAAGGATCAGCAAACTTAACGCCATCCACCATATACTGGTAGATATAAATCTCCGGATCCATAGCGGAAACCGTAGCCGACCAGACACCAAGCGAATCACGACTCATGCTGAGCGGAGCGCCGACAAAATCGCCGGTCACACTGACTGACTCAGCCTTGGGCGCAAAAAGTGAGAAGGTCACATCGCCATTCTCAGAAATAACGGGAGATATAACATCCGGTTTTTCATAAATCGCTTGTTGGGCGACCCCGGCAACTGCCAAACAGCCGAAAACCAGTATAAACAATGAGCGTTTCATAGTCATCTTTGTCTGAGAGTATCAGCCTCTAAATTAGCCACTTGGTTTTGTGCCACAATAAGTTTGCGTTCCAGGAGTTCGCGGCGCAAAAGCGCGCGTCGTTCCGCTTCGCGTGTCTGCGAGAGCTGGTATGTTCGGGCAATTGCTTTTTGTACTGCAGGCGACAACTTTATTGAAATATCTTTCTTGCCACCAAGAACACGCAGGACCGCACTTTGGTTGCCCGAGCCGTCAAGGGGTGCACCAATAATATCCGCCTCGGCGGCGGTGAAACTAAAAAGTTCGTTGGTTGCGCCGGTCACGCGACGCGCCGACGCATCTGTGGCATCGACACTATATGTAGAGCCATCTATATCAATTGCCAGTCCGGAAATACCTGGATTTCCAGCCACGGAAACAGCCAACGACCACGGACTGAGAGCATCACCAAGACGTGGTTGCACCGCATTGCCCGATAAGAGCGACGTTCCGGCTACTGACTTATCAACAATATAACCCGGCAAACCCTTTTCGCGAACAGGAACGAAGAATTGCATCAACGAGTCTTTGCGCAACTGGATGGTGCTCAACTCGGCATCGGCCAAGGGTATTGAATCGCGTATCATGAATTCCATGGCGCGTGCACGTGGCAACATGGTGGCACGTCGTAGATCAATACGGTCAGGGTAGGTGTGATTCAGCGAGTCCGTCAACTCGATGACGGTGGTATATTCTCCTGATGCCAGACTTTTGTCAATCATATAAGCTAATGCTTCGGCAGGGTCTTCGGGGACCCCGTCAGAATCCGTTGCCTTGTTTCGATTGCAACCGGCAGCCAATAAGGCAGCTACACAAAAGGCCGGTATAAGTCTGTTTATGTTAGTTGGAACGTTGAACATCTTTAACGCCTTTTACTGTTTTGATTTTTTTAATGAGATTATTGAGGGTCCGCGTATCGGGTACTCCGACTACAATGTATCCTTGGAACAGCCCGTCGTGCGAGTCGATAGAGATGTTGCGCAGCGATGACTTGCCTTCCTTGGTAATAATGGAGGTGATATTCGTCACGATACCCAGATCGTCGTTGCCAAGGATGCGCAACGTGGCAGCCATCTGACCGTCAAACTTACCGCTCCATCGCGTCTTGATGACACGATAGGGGTATTTGGAACGGATATTAGCGGCATTAGGACAGTCGTCACGGTGAATCTTGATGACACCCTCAGCCGAGATAAACCCAAACACAGAGTCACCAAAAATTGGGTTGCAACACTTGGCCATGCGGTAATTGATACCCTTGATATCGTTACCTATAACGAGGATGTCGTTGGCTCCTGATGTGGTGGCCGCCTCATCGACGGGATTACTGAGTACAAACTCTTCAGCCGATACCGTAGCGGCAGTTTCATTCTCGCTAACGACCACGCTTTCGTACGAATCGAGAACGGTATTGATGTCAAGAGACTCCTCGCCAAGTCGGCTATAAAACTCCGTGACGTTTTTGAAGCCGAGTTTCTTGATAGTTTTCATCAAGTCGGCCTCGTTTAGTTCAATCTTACGATTCTTGAAACGTCGCTGCAACAGTTCTTTGCCCAACTCGGCAGCTCGGCTTTCGCGTTCCTTCAGAGCCACACGTATCTTGTTGCGGGCTTTTGATGTTACCACAAAGTTGAGCCAACCCTGTTTGGGCTGCTGATTGGCCGACGTCATGATTTCGACGGTATCGCCGCTCTCAAGCTTGTAGTTAATCTTACGCACCTTACCGTTCACGCGGCCACCGGTACACTGGGCACCAAGACCGGTATGGATGTTGAATGCGAAGTCAAGCAACGACGCACCTGCAGGGAGGTTATACAAGTCTCCCTTGGGGGTAAACACGAAAACTTCCTTGTTATAAACATCCATCTTGAGATTCTTCATCAGTTCCATAGGGCCCGAATCGGCCGTCTCCAGGATGTCGCGCACGTTGCGCATCCAGTCGTCGAGATTCTTCTCGGCCTTAATTCCCTTATAACGCCAGTGCGCAGCCAGACCCTTCTCGGCAATCTCGTCCATGCGACGGGTACGAATTTGTACCTCGACCCAACGCTCGTCAGGACCATAGACCGTGATATGCAGCGACTCATAACCATTAGCCTTGGGAATCGAAATCCAGTCTTTCATACGGGCGGGATTGGGTCGGAACATATCGGTAATAATGGAGTAGGCCATCCAACATTCCGGTTTTTCGCGTTCGGCCGGGGCATCAATGATAATTCGGATAGCGAACAGGTCATATATATGGTCCAGGTCGTTACGCTGCTTCTTCATCTTGTTCCAGATGGAGTAGATGGACTTGGTACGACCCTTGATGTCGAACTTGATGCCTTCGGCTTCGAGTTTCTTCTTGACCGGTGCGATAAAGTTGGCTATATATGCATCACGCTTCTTTTTGGTTTCGTTAAGCTTTCGAGCAATCGAGGTATATATCTCACGGTCGGTGTATTTCAGCGACAAATCCTCGAGTTCGCTTTTAATACTATACAGTCCCAAGCGATGCGCCAAGGGTGCATAGAGATAGCCGGCTTCGTAAGCCACCTTGCGCACCTCTTCTTCATGCGGATGGTGATTAATGGCCCGCATCAACGCCAAACGTCCCGCTATCATCAGTATGATCACACGGATGTCCTCGGCAAAGGTGAGCAACAGACGTTTGAAGTTTTCGCTCTCTGCCGAAGCGTGGTGACGATACAGCGACTGTACCTTCATGAGGCGCTCAACAGTACGGGCAATGTCATCGCCCCATGTCTTCTGCAACTTTTCGACTGACGCCGTAGCGTCAGCCGGATCAATAAGCGTATGCAGTATTGTAGCAATAACAAGACTGCGGTCGGGTGCAACCTTCTCGCAGAGTACCAATGAAGAGTCGACAGCCGCCATAAGCGGATGGAACCCGAAATTGTCACGCTCGAAAACATCACCTTGTTCCGCTTCGATAACGGTGCGCTTCAAGGCTGTTATATCGCCCGGTTCGAGCACAGGACGCATTCGCCCGACCAAGTCAGTCAGGTTGACACGCAATTGTTTCAGTTCGTCGTCATTGAGTCGGTTTTCTGCCATAATCAATTGGGTGGAGAGGGTTTGATTGGTTTAGAAATTCAAAGTTAGGCATTTTTTGCGAAGTACACAAATCGGCGGGGACGGCCCTGTTGTTTCATTGCCATCCCCGCCGGTTTCTATAAATCAGTTCTGTTAGAACAGGTCGTGCGAGCGCGGATTGTTGTTTTCCGTTTTAACACGCTCCTTAACGAGAGCCTGATCAACTTCTTCACTGTCAGCTTTGTCAATAGCGGCACCGGGATAAACGTCGGTAGCCTTTTCAATCTTTTCTTCGGGGTTTTCTTTCGCGTTTTTCATAATGTGTGTTTTATGTGGGGTTCTTTAATAAGATTAACGTTCTGACGGGTCAGTTGGTTCTTCGACCGGTAACAAGTTGAGTTGGTCGATATAATCGAGAATAGCATCACGACCACGCTTGTCGACACTCGAGGTGCGGAACACGGGGGGAAGTTCCTCCCAGCGTTCAAGCAACGTATTGAGGTAATCACCTATGACCTTCTTGGCTGCGCCCGATGTCATCTTGTCGAGTTTAGTAAACACGATGCTGAACGGTATACCGTTTTCGCCTAACCAATCGAAAAATTCCAAATCAATCTTCTGGGGTTCGTGGCGACCGTCAATGAGCACAAACAGGTTGGTCATCTGCTCGCGACCCAAGATATAGCCCTTAATCATCTTTTCGAGTTTAAGACGATCTTCTTTCGAGCGACGCGCATAGCCGTATCCGGGCAAATCGACCAGATACCAACTGTCATTGATGAGAAAGTAGTTGATAAGCATTGTCTTACCCGGAGTGGCCGATGTCTTGGCCATATCTTTACGACCGGTCAACATGTTAATTAACGATGACTTTCCGACATTCGAACGGCCGATAAAGGCGTATTCATGCTTCTTCGATGCAGGGCATTTGTCGACCGAAGGCGCACTTGTTACAAATTTGGCTTCTGTGATATTCATACTAAAATAACGTTCAGGGTTACGGTCTTGTTTGACCATTACCGGTGATTAACCATTTGTAGGTCATCAGTTCGCGCAACGCCATCGGGCCGCGGGCATGCAGTTTTTGAGTAGAAATGCCGATTTCGGCACCTAATCCGAACTGAGCACCGTCGGTAAACGATGTAGGAGCATTTACATACACGCATGCCGCGTCAATCGCCGTACGGAACAAATCGGCGATCGCCTTGTCAGTTGTTACAACAGACTCGCTGTGTCCCGACCCATTGGCGTCTATATGTGCGATGGCTTCATCAATTCCTGCAACTGTCTTTACGGCCATTTCATAACCAAGAAATTCTGTGCCAAATACTTCTGAGGAAGCATGACGCAGCAACGGCTCCGGATAGTTACCTTTAAGAGCCTCGTAAGCCTCAGAATCGGCATTAATAATAACATTCGAATCGGCTAACGGCGTACAAATCTCCGGCAGGAAGGGCAGGGCGCTGCCGTCAATCACCACGCAATCCAAAGCGTTGCAGACACTTACGCGGCGAGTCTTGGCATTATTGACAATGGCAGCAGCCATCTTCATATCAGCCGAACCATGAACGTAGCAGTGGCATACACCGGCTCCGGTTTCTATGACAGGAACCTTGGCTCGCTCACGCACAGTGTCGATAAGGCGCTTACTACCACGCGGGATGATAAGATCGACCATACCACGGGCTTCGAGCAGTTCGTCGGTAGCCTCGTGCGTAGATGGCAACAGCACTACCGCATCTTCATCGATACCCTGAGATTTCAAGGTAGCTTTGATAATATCGACGATAACCCGATTGCTATGCTCGGCATCCCGGCCTCCCTTTAGCACGCATGCATTACCCGATTTGAAACAGAGCGAGAAGACATCGGCACTCACGTTGGGGCGAGCTTCATAGATAACGCCGATTACGCCAAACGGTACGGCAACTTTTTCTATGAGCAATCCATTAGGCAGAGTTCGTGTCTCAAGTAACCGTCTCGGCGAGGGAAGTGTCGCAACGCTACGCATATCGTCTGCAATCGCCTTGATTCGATCTTCGGTTAACCGCAGACGGTCGTATCGAAAATCGTCCTCAGACATTGCTGCAAGATCAATTGCATTTGCTTTTAATATTTCGTTAGTAGAGGTTACCAGAGCGTCGGCAACCGCAATAAGAATTGTATTTATCCGGTCTTCCGACAACAGTGCCAGTGACCGGACGGCTTTACGAGCTGCAAGAAGCTCTTTTGAAATAGTCATATTATATAATGTATAAGTAGTCGTAATGGACTATGGGTCGTTTTTCGTGACAACCGATAGCTGTTCGCGCCTCGTCGGCACTGTATGCCGTGCGACCGATGGCTATGCGCTGACCGTCGGGTCCGTATATATTAACAAGGTCATCCTTTTCAAAGTTCCCTTCAACAGCTGTCAGGCCAACCGGCAGCAAACTAACTGCCCGGTCGGAGGTGATGATGTCGACGGCTTGCCTATCAATACGCAGACATCCTTTTGTGAACCCGTCGCTGTGAGCAATCCAGCGTTTCATGCTCGAAGCCTCGATAGCCTTAGGGGCAAAACGGGTTGCCACGACAGGCCGTTCGCCCAATATAAGGTCTGTCAGTATGCCGTCGCGCTTGCCATTGGCTATAATGACCTCGATTCCTTCGTCGGCAACCTTACGGGCAATATTGTACTTGGTGACCATACCACCGCGACCGAATCCGGATCGTTCGATACGGATGTACTCGCTGAGGTCTTTATCAGCATCTACCCGTTCGATGACAGCACTGGCAGGTTCCTTGGGGTCGCCGTTGTATATGCCGTCGATGTTGCTCAGTATGACAAGCGCGTCACAGCCCAGCATGGACGCTATCATACCCGACAGTTCGTCGTTGTCGGTAAACATCAGTTCCGACAGACTGACAGTATCGTTTTCGTTGACAATCGGCATGACACCGTTTTCGATCATTACCAACATACAGTTACGCTGATTCAGATAGTGTCGACGAGTCGAGAAGTTCTCTTTCATCGTCAGGACCTGGCCAATATTAATGCCATGGTCACGGAACAGGTCGTAGTAGCGGTTGATCAGTTTAACCTGACCTACTGCCGAAAACAGCTGTCGCTTGTCCACATCGTCAAGTCGCCGGGTGTCCATGTCGCGCAACTCTGAACGACCGCACGCGACCGCTCCGGACGACACCAGAATCACTTCGACACCCGCCTTGCGCAATTTGCTTATCTGATCTACGATCTCGGACACACGGGTGACGTCGAGCGTACCGTCTTTGCGAGCCAGCACATTCGAGCCAATCTTAACCGTTATTCTCTTATAATCCATTAATTATTACTTGTTTTGGAGAGGAGCCAGAATCGATTCGATAACAGAGGCCGTAAACCCTGTATGTTCCAACGTATTGACGCCACGGATAGTCATACCGCCGGGTGTTGTCACGCGATCAATTTCTGTCTGAGGCGTTGCGCCGGGCTGATCAAGCATAGCCATGGCACCCTTAACAGTGGCGACAGCGTAACGTTGAGCCTCAGCAGGACGAAAACCCAACTGCACACCGGCCTGAACACAAGCTTGTATGTATTTATACGCGTAGGCAATCCCACAACTGCTCAATGCCGTTGCTGCACTCATCAATCGCTCTTCTATCACGGCTGTTTCACCCATAGTGGCAAAGATACTCTCGACCATCTGAACTTCTTCGGGCGTGGCGCCGGCAGATGCAATAAACGTCATACCTTGGCGCACCATTATGGCCGTGTCCGGGATAACGTAAAAAACAGATTTGTTTTCGCCAAACAGTTCAATCAGTTTGGCTGTATCGGTACCGGCCACTATCGACACGATGACGCGGGGTAGGGGAACTGCGCCCAACTGCTCGGCAACCGTGGGTAGTATCCATGGTTTTACGGCTAACACAAGGACTTCAGCGCCCGTAACAGCATCAATATTATCCGTAGTAATTTTTACTGAAGGGAAATCCTTCGCTAAAGCCTCAAGTTTGGGGCGTGACGGATTTGCCACGGTAAGCGCGATGTCGTCACAGTGCGTGCCGAGAATGCCTCGGGCGATTGCTCCGCCCATGTTGCCGGCTCCTATAATTGTAATGTTCATAGTCTGTTCGTGTTTTGAGATGTCAAAGTTACACATATTTTTTCAAACTCGCGGTCGGCATGAGTTGCAAAATCGAAATAAAAGCATTAACTTTGTATAAAAGAAACGAAAACTCTCAGCACACCATGGCCAAATTTGCCGACGTCATAGTACCTGTACCGCTCCCGGTAACGTTCACCTACCGCATACCCCCGGAGATGGAGGATATCGTCGGTCCTTTGTTCCGTGTGGTCGTACCTTTTGGCGGTAGAAAATGGTATACGGCAATAGTAACCGAAGTCAAAGACCGATTTGAAGGCGGTTATGAGATAAAGGATATCGCGTGGTGCCCGGATACCGAACCGATTCTGCGACGGCCACAGTTGCAGCTTTGGCAATGGATTGCCGACTATTATATGTGTGCAATTGGTGATGTTTTCAAGGCTGCCCTGCCTGCGGGTCTCAAGATTGAGACAGAAACCATAGTCGAGGTAAACCCCGATTTTATTGCAGATGCCGACTTCCAACTGACACCGGAACGCGCTGCTGTATGGGAGGCTATAAAAACCAAGGAATCTACGTCGCTCAAGGATCTCGAACGCGACGGGTTGCGCAACGTCATGGCATCTGTTTATGCGCTTATGGAAGCGGGGGCCGTGACTATTCGCGAAAGGATGACCGAGCGTTTCCGACCAAAGAAGGAGGAATACTATGTCGTTACGCTCGACCGTGGCAACCCCGAAGTATTACAGGAGGCTTTCAGTTCGCTCAAACGCAGTACCCGACGTCAACAACTGCTGATGACCTTATTACACCTCAGCGGTTACAGTAGGGTCGGCGAACCTCTCAAAGAGGTCACACAAGCCGCACTCCGCGACAGTGAGTGCTACGACCGCACCGCGCTGCGCGATTTTGTAAAGAAGGGTTATATCCGTATTGAGTCGCGTGTTGTGTCGCGCTTCAAGTGGGACAACACTCCGCTTAAACCACTGCCTACACTGTCTCCGGCACAAGCGGCTGCCCTCGACAGCATCCACCGGCTTTTTGTAACAAATCCTGTAGTGCTCCTGCACGGAGTGACGTCCAGTGGCAAAACCGAAATATACATACACCTTATTGATTATACCCTTCGTCAGGGAAAGCAGGCTCTTTTTCTTGTCCCCGAAATTGCACTGACAACACAGCTAACCAAGCGTCTCCAGGATGTTTTCGGTCCGAAAGTGGTTATCTACCATTCACGTTTTTCCGACGGGGAGCGCGGCGAAATATGGCGACGTCTGCTCAACACCAACGAACCGCTTGTTATCATAGGTGCGCGCTCGGCGGTTTTCCTGCCGTTCGCCCAATTAGGGTTGGTTATTGTTGACGAGGAACACGAACAAAGTTACAAGCAGTTCGACCCGGCTCCGCGCTACAACGCCCGCGATGTAGCAACCGTACTCAGCCGTCTGCACGGCGCCAAAACGCTCTTGGCCAGTGCCACGCCATCGGTCGAGACTTACTCGAAGGCTAAGGACGGGCGCTACGGACTGGTAGAGTTGAAAGAGCGTTATGCCGGCGTTATCCTTCCCGAAATCGAGGTTGTTGATATGGGCCGTGAGCGACAGAAAGGTCGCGTTGTCGAATCGCTTGCGACGCGGAGCATCGAACTTGCCCGGGAAGCCATCGACCATGGCGAACAGGTAATATTCTTCCATAACCGTCGAGGGTTTGCGCCGATTGCACGCTGCAAATCGTGCGAGTATATCCCAAAATGCACCGACTGCGACGTTTCGCTCAGTTACCACAAACGTATCAACCGACTGGTGTGTCATTATTGCGGCAAGGAATATTCGTTGCCGCCCACTTGTCCCGTTTGCCAGCAACCGACTGTAGAGGTTGTAGGGTTCGGCACCGAGAGGGTAGAGGACAACGTAGCCGAGCAGTTTCCCGACTCTCGTCTACTGCGAATGGACCTTGATACCACCCGAAACAAAGAGAATTACTCAACTATCATCGAGGATTTCTCCAAGCATTTGGCCGACATCCTTGTCGGCACGCAAATGGTTACCAAAGGGCTCGACTTCGGCGACGTATCGACGGTAGTGGTCCTCAACGCCGACATGCTGATGAACTATCCGGATTTCCGCGCCACCGAACGCGCATTCAATATGCTCGAACAGGTGTCGGGTCGAGCAGGCCGTCGCGCAGGTACTCCCGGCAAGGTTGTTATTCAAACCCGTCATCCCGAACATCCTGTGCTCGGTTATGTGCTCAACCACGATTATACAGGTTATTTCGAAAATGAACTCGAAGAACGCCGGGCATTCGCCTACCCGCCGTTTGCCCGCATTGTATATATATTCGTGCGTCACCGCGATGCTGCTGTTTGCGCAACCGCTGCTTCGGCATTGGCTTCTCTGCTGACCTCCCAACTCGGCAACCGCATCTTCGGGCCACAAGAACCGGCCGTAAACCGCATTAAGAATATGTTTATCCGCAGGATTATGGTCAAGGTTGAGCCGGGCGTATCGATAGCGCAGGTCAAGGATATTCTGCGTTCGGCAGTTACAACCGTCAAGTCGGACCCGAATTTTAAGTCGTGCGACTTCTACTTCGATGTCGACCCGATGTAGACGACGTTTCGGCACGCTTTTTGCTACAATATCAAACCCCGTAATTGATGTAAAATTTAATAAAGGTTTGGATATGTGACAAAAATTTTGTAATTTCGTGTGAAGAAAAGCAAGCCAAAACGCAACGGAGGCTAATTCTTCTGTTTGCATCGGCTCAACCCAAGCGCTGTTTCGCTCTAATTCTCAAGCGATTACAGCATTATCGAAAAGCAAAAACAAAAAATTCATTTTGAATAACTATGAATAATAAGAACGAATTTCGCAACTACGCCGTTCATCATCTTGGCATGAACGGTCTGGCACTCGACCAGTATATCGCAAAAAATGAAGATGCCGCCCGCATCACATCGAGCTATATCTCGCCCACCATCATAGAAGAACGCCAGCTTAACGTGGCTCAGATGGATGTATTCTCGCGCCTGATGATGGACCGCATCATTTTCCTTGGTACTGATGTCAACGACTATAGCGCCAATGTAATCCAGGCTCAGCTGCTGTTCCTCGACTCGGCCGACCCCGGCAAGGACGTGTCCATCTACATCAATTCGCCCGGCGGCTCGGTGTATGCCGGCCTTGGCATCTACGACACCATGCAGTATATCCAGAGCGACGTGTCCACCATCTGTACAGGTATGGCCGCTTCGATGGCTGCCGTTCTGCTTGTTGCCGGCGAAAAAGGCAAGCGTTTTGCCCTTAAGCACTCGCGCATTATGATCCACCAGCCCATGGGTGGCGCACAAGGTCAGGCTTCGGACATCGAAATCACCGCTCGCGAGATTCAGAAACTCAAGAAAGAACTGTACGAAATCATCGCCACACACTCCGGTCAGCCCTTTGAAAAGGTAGAGCGCGACAGCGACCGCGACTACTGGATGACTGCCAAGGAAGCCCTCGACTACGGCATGATCGACGATGTTTTGATTCGCCAGAAATAATTCATATCAATCACACAGCAATTAAATGGCAAAAAAGAAAAGCGGTGTTGAACAGGAATGTTCTTTCTGCGGCCGTCCCGAGTCGATGAGCGAAGGGCTGATTCCTTCGTACGACGGAAAATCGCTGATTTGCGTAGAGTGCATAGAAAACATCAACAGCAACCTGTCGCAGATACGGCGCGTGATGGCCGGTCACGAAGCCGAAGTGGCCGATGTCGACCTGACCAATGTTCCCAAGCCCCGCGAAATAAAGGAATTCCTCGACCAATACATCATTGGTCAGGACGATGCTAAGAAATACATGGCCGTGGCGGTCTACAACCATTACAAACGTCTTGCCCAAAAGGAAGACGATGTCGATATCGAGAAGAGCAATATCATAATGGTTGGCCCCACGGGCACAGGCAAGACTCTGATAGCTCGCACAATAGCCCGTCTGCTCGACGTGCCGTTCACTATCGTGGACGCCACGGTGCTGACGCAGGCCGGTTATGTTGGCGAGGACATCGAGAGTCTTCTTACCCGTCTGCTCCAGGCAGCCGACTACGATGTCGAAAAGGCTGAGCGCGGTATTGTATTTATAGACGAAATCGACAAGATCGCACGCAAGGGCGATAACCCTTCCATTACCCGCGACGTAAGCGGCGAAGGCGTCCAGCAGGGCCTGCTCAAACTGCTCGAAGGCTCGATTGTCAACGTACCGCCGCAAGGTGGACGCAAGCATCCCGAGGCCAAGATGATACCCGTCAACACGAAGAATATCCTATTTATCTGCGGCGGTGCTTTCGACGGTATCGAGAGTCGTATCGCTCACCGAATGAACAGTCATGTGGTGGGTTATGCATCGAAAGGCGAACGCCGTAAGCTCGAAAAGGAAGAGTACCTCAAGTACGTCGCTCCGCAAGACCTCAAATCGTTCGGTCTCATCCCCGAAATCATCGGTCGTCTCCCGGTTTTGACTCATCTCGAACCCCTGGACCGTGCAGCTCTGCGCAAGGTTCTCACCGAGCCCAAGAATGCCATTATCCGTCAGTACAAGAAGTTGTTCGAGATGGACGGTGTGGAGCTCTCATTCGACGACGACGCTCTCGATTACATTGTCGACAAGGCTATCGAGTATAAACTCGGTGCCCGCGGTCTTCGCTCCATCGTAGAGACCATCATGATCGACAAGATGTTCGACATCCCCTCGCTCAAAGTCAAAAAACTGACCATCACCCGCGATTATGCGGCCGAACGCCTCGCAACGACCAACCTCGATGCGGTGGCCCGCAACAACGATTGATCTAATATATTTTGTCTCTCCTTTAATTTCAAACTCACAATAAACCGTCAACGTACCATGGTAAGTCGCGAACAGCTGTACGAAGCATTGAAAACCAATTTCGGCTTCGACAATTTTAAGGGTAACCAGGAGGCTATCATCCGAAGTCTTCTCGACGGCCACGACACTTTTGTGCTAATGCCCACAGGAGGTGGCAAATCGCTCTGCTATCAGTTGCCTGCATTACTCATGGACGGGACGGCCGTCGTGGTGTCGCCCCTGATCGCACTGATGAAGAACCAGGTGGATGCCATGCGCAACTTCAGCAGTGCCGACGACATCGCACACTTTCTCAACTCGTCGCTCAACAAGGCTGCCATCGCGACCGTCAAACGTGACGTGCGCAAGGGCAAGACCCGTCTTTTGTATGTTGCACCCGAATCGTTGACCAAGCAGGAAAACATCGACTTCCTGCGCTCGGTGAATATTTCTTTCTATGCCATCGACGAGAGTCACTGTATTTCGGAGTGGGGTCACGACTTCCGACCCGAGTACCGTCGTTTGCGGCCCATTATCAACGAGATAGGGAGCCGCCCGGTAATTGCTCTCACCGCCACGGCCACACCCAGGGTTCAGCACGACATTCAGAAAAATCTTGGTATGAACGATGCTCGCGTGTTCAAGTCGTCTTTCAATCGCGAAAACCTATATTACGAGGTGCGACCCAAGACAAGCAGCGTTGACCGCGATATTGTCAAGTTTATCAAGAACAATCCCGGCAAATCTGGCATTGTCTATTGCCTGAGCCGCAAAAAGGTTGAGGAACTCACCGAACTTCTCAAGATGAACGACATCCGCGCCTTAGCTTACCATGCAGGTATGGATGGCGTGACTCGATCCGACAATCAGGATGCATTCCTGCATGAAGAGGTAGACGTAATTGTGGCCACAATAGCCTTCGGCATGGGTATCGACAAACCCGATGTACGCTTTGTGATCCATTACGACATCCCCAAGAGTCTGGAAGGTTACTACCAGGAGACAGGACGCGCAGGGCGCGACGGCGGCGAAGGGCGTTGCATAGCGTTCTATTCGGCCAAAGACCTGCGAAAGATGGAAAAGTTCATCCAAAGCAAACCTGTCACAGAGCAGGAGATAGGCCGACAACTGCTGGCTGAGACTGCAGCTTACGCCGAGAGCTCGGTTTGCCGCCGCAAATCATTGTTGTACTATTTCGGCGAACATTACGAACCGGATCGCTGCGACAACTGCGACAACTGCCGCAGTCCGCGCAAGAAGATTGAAGCTCGTGATTTCCTTTTGGCACTTCTCGAAACGTTACAACTGCTCGGAAAAGCTTTCAGCCCCGAACATATCGTCGACATCCTCCGTGGCCGAAAAAATATCGAAGTCCGCAATTACGGACATGAGAATCTCGAAACGTTCGGCGACTGTAACATGTCGGATGCTCGCACTCTCCTTGCAGTAATACGCCAGGCCGGTATCGAAGGCTATCTCACCAAGGATTTCGAGAACGATAACCGTCTGTCGATTACCGAAAAGGGTATCGAGTTCATGAAAAACCCGCACTCGTTTATCGTACTCGAAGACCATGACTATACCACCGACGATGAAGAACCGGAGGCAACCGGTATCTCCTCGGCACTTGACCCGGTGCTTAACAAGATGCTGCTCGATCTGCGGTTGCGCATTTCTCGCCGTAACAACCTGCCCCCCTACGTCATCTTCCAGGAGCGTTCGTTAGAGGCTATGGCAACTTTCTATCCCGTTACTATCGAG
Organism: uncultured Bacteroides sp.; assembly: GCA_964572615.1. Classification (GTDB taxonomy): domain Bacteria; phylum Bacteroidota; class Bacteroidia; order Bacteroidales; family Muribaculaceae; genus CAG-873. The sequence goes on along the minus strand of CAZNGJ010000006.1, from coordinate 8,111 downwards.
GAATTGCAGACTATACCCGGTGTCGGTGTGGGTAAGGCTAAACGATATGGCCAGGACTTTGTCAACCTCATCAGCAATTATGTCGAAGAGAACGAGATTGAGCGGCCTCAAGTGATGCGAGTCCGCACCGTCGCCAACCACTCCAAGGTCAAGGTGTCCATCATCCAGTCTATCGACCGTAAGATTGCCCTTGACGAACTGGCGCGCTCCAAGAGTCTCGACATGGCAGGTTTACTCGACGAGATAGAGTCTATCATCAACTCGGGTACCAAGCTGAATATCAACTATTACCTCAACGAGATTCTTGAAGAAGACCTCCAGGAGGAAATCTTCGATTATCTCCGTTCGAGCGAAACCGACGACATCCAGGCTGCCTACGAGGCTCTCGACGGCGAGTATACCGAGGAAGAGATTCGTCTGGTCCGCATCCGTTTCATTTCCGAAATGGGCAACTGACACAACACACATTAACAAACATGGAAACGCTTTCGAAGCTTTACAAAGAATATACAGGTAACGCACCGACACAAATTGACGAATTACCATCATCGGGCTCAAACCGGAGATATTTCCGTCTTCACGGCCAACCGACACTGATCGGGGTTCACGGCACATGTAAAGAGGAGAACGAGGCTTTCATATACCTCGCCGATCATTTCGGAAAGGCAGATCTGCCCGTTCCCAAGGTATTGGCCGTTTCGGACGATCGTATGACCTACCTCCAGACTGATTTGGGCGACGACATCCTGTTCAAGGCCATCGAGAAGGGCCGACAGACCAAGTCGTTCTCATCGGACGAGAAGGAGTTGCTTATCAAGACTATCCGTCTGTTGCCCGACTTCCAGTTCAAGGGCGCTGTCGGACTTGACTTCTCCGTCTGCTTTCCGGCATCACAATTTGACGTCCGCTCAATCCTATGGGATTTGAATTACTTCAAGTACTGTTTCCTTAAGGCCACAGGGCTGGAGTTTGACGAGAGTTTGCTTGAAGATGACTTTCAGGCTATGGCCGAAGTGCTGATGCGTTCGCAGTCGAGTACGTTCATGTACCGCGACTTCCAGTCGCGCAATGTAATGCTGCACGACGGACAACCTTACTTCATCGACTTCCAGGGTGGCCGCAAGGGTCCGTTCTATTATGACGTAGCATCGTTCTTGTGGCAAGCCAAAGCCGGATTCCCGCAAAGCCTGCGCGAAGAACTCATTGCCGAATACATCGAAGCTCTGCGTAAGTACAAACCTGTCGATGAGGCCTATTTCAACGAGCAGCTGCGTCATTTCGTGCTGTTCCGTACCCTTCAAGTGCTGGGTGCCTACGGTTTTCGTGGATACTTCGAGAAGAAACCTCACTTCATGCAAAGCGTGCCTTACGCTATCGAGAACCTGCGCCACTTGCTCGAACAGGACTTCCCCGAATATCCCTATCTGAGTAAATTGCTTAATAAGTTGGTCAACCTCAGTCAGTTCAGCGACCAGACCAAGCGCACACTCACCGTACGGGTGATGAGCTTTGCGTACAAGAAGGGCATTCCAAACGATCCAACCGGCAATGGTGGCGGTTTCGTCTTCGACTGCCGCGCCATAAATAATCCCGGTAAGTACGACCGTTACAAACCTTTTACGGGACTTGACAATCAGGTAATAACGTTCCTTGAAGAGGACGGCGAAATCACCACTTTCCTCGAACACTGTTATGCGCTGGTTGATGCAGCGGTGGAACGGTATATCGAACGTGGATTCACCTCACTCATGATCGCTTACGGCTGCACCGGTGGTCAGCATCGCTCTGTCTACTCCGCTCAGCATACAGCCGAACATATTGCCGCAAAGTTCAATTGTAAGGTCGAACTGAGTCATCGCGAGCAGAATATCGAACAGGTATTCAAAGGCAAAGGCCGCAATTAACATCTTTATGACGTTACCGGGCAAGAACATAGGAATGATTTTCGCGGCGGGGTTGGGAACTCGTCTGGCCCCGTTTACAAGTACTGCACCCAAGGCGTTAGTTCCGGTAGCTGGTGTACCGATGCTCGAACGTGTAGTGCGTAAATTTGTAGCGGCCGGCATCACAGACATCGTCGTCAACGTCCATCATTTTGCCGACAAGGTCATTGACTTTCTTAAGTCGCACGATAATTTTGGCGCCAACATAACGATAAGCGACGAGAGCGACCTGCTGCTTGATACGGGAGGTGCCATTGTAAAGGCCGCTCCTCTTTTTGCGGGATATGACCGAGTTGTCGTGCACAACGCAGATATTCTCACCGACTTTCCGCTGTATGACATGATCAGCGGGCACATCGAAGCCGGCGCCGATGTGTCATTATTGGTAGCCGATCGCAAAACCACCCGCTATCTTTACTTCGACCCCTCGAAGCACCGCCTCCACGGATGGTGCAACCTCAAGACAGGTCAGACACTGCCGGCCGGTTTTAATGTTGACTCCTCTCCATGGTTGCCGCGGGCCTTTGGTGGCGTACACATTATTAATACGTCAGTTTTGACGGCTTTGCGCAGTTTCTCCGACAATCCTGTCTTCTCCATCATACCTTTCTATGTTGAGAACAGCAGTAGTCTGTTCATCCGAGGCTATGAACCGTCGGCTCCATATATGTGGCACGATGTCGGAACGCTCGAAAAACTTGCCGCCGCCGAATCGGCTCTTAATAATCATTAATTCCTCCATTTACGAAAACTATGACAACGACTCCCGACTCCGACAAGCAAGAATTGCTCGACAAGCGCTACCTGCGCATGGCCCGCATCTGGGCCGAAAATTCGTATTGCCAACGCCGTCAGGTCGGAGCAATCATTGTCAAAGACAAAATGATTATCTCTGACGGGTTCAATGGAACTCCGTCGGGATTCGAAAATGTATGCGAAGACGAGTCAGGCTCCACCAAGCCTTACGTCCTTCATGCCGAGGCTAATGCCCTGACAAAGGTTGCACGTTCGAACAACTCAAGCGACGGCGCAACGCTATATGTCACTGCCTCACCATGTCTTGAGTGCGCCAAACTAATTATCCAATCGGGGATTAGTCGGGTGGTATTCAGCGACTTGTACAGATTAAGCGACGGACTCGACCTGATGCGTCGTGCGGGTATCGAATGTACCCACCTCCCGCTTGACTAAGGCTCCCAGTACACTTCGGGCTGACCGGCCAGGTGATTAAGGTAGCGACTGAGCACGAACAGGTAATCGCTCAGGCGATTGACATAACGCAAGGCACCTTCCTGACCGGGACATGTGTCCGCAGGCAATCCTACCATAATACGTTCAGCCCGACGGCATACCGTGCGGGCTATATTGGCTGCCGAGGCCGACTGAGTTCCGCCGGGCAAGACGAACTTGTCGTGATGCGGTAGTTCGGCCTCCATGCGGTCTATTTCTACTTCTATAGCTTCTATATCACTATCAGTAATAGACTTAGGTTGCCACTTTGAGTCGCGTTCGGTTGCCAGACAGCAACCAAGATCGAACAACTTGTTTTGCAGGTGCGTAAGAAACTTCTTAACACTATCTTTGCTTTCGCCGCACGAAACGACAAATCCTATCCACGAGTTAAGTTCGTCGATGGTGCCGTATGCGTCGAGTCGGACGTCGTCCTTGGCAACTCGGGTGCCACCAACGAGCGATGTTGTACCTTTGTCGCCTGTTTTGGTATATACTTTCATATTACTATAGTTTATTTTCCTTTATCCTTAATTGCCAAAACGTTACAGCTGCTGCCGACGCCACGTTAAGCGAGTCTACCCCATGATACATCGGTATCACGACCGAGTAGTCGGCATCGGCTATTACATTGTCACTCAGGCCGTCCCCTTCTGTTCCAAGGATTATGGCCAGCTTATCTTCAGCAGCGAGTAGCGGGTCGTCGAGAGGTATCGAATCGGGTTTGAGTGCCATTGCCATCGACTTGAACCCGTATGTATGCAAGCTGCTGACCGGTTCATCAATCACTGTCCACGGCACAAGGAATACCGTACCCATTGACACTCGTACCGAACGCCGGTTCAGCGGGTCGCAAGCAGTGGGCGTAAGTAACACCGCATCGATACCAAGCGCGGCTGCGGCTCGGAATATACTACCTATGTTAGTCGAATCGCACACACCGTCAATAACCGCTACGCGCCGGGCATCCTTGACAACTTCTTCAACCGACGGAAGGGTAGGGCGCTGCATGGCACACAGCACGCCTCGCGTCAGTGTATAACCCGTCAGAGAGGCCAGGACATCGCGCGGACCTGTATAAACAGGGACCTTGTCTTCCAATACTGCGATAATATCCGCAGCGTCTCCGTCAATGTGACGGCGTTCGCACAGCAACGAAAGCGGCTGATAACCTGCACTTAAAGCTACACGTATCACTTTCGGACTCTCAGCAATGAATACGCCCGTCGGGGCATCGTTACATTGTCTAAGTTGCGCGTCACTTAGGTTGCTGTACACACTGACCCGGGGGTCATTGATATCGGTTATTTCTTGAAGTTTCACGTTTGTCGGGTATTTATAATGCAAAGGTAAGCAAAAATCGCGATTTTTTATGTACCTTTGCACATCATAAAGCTATACAGCCTTTTAATAATGGAAAAAACGCTATCGCAATTCGACGCAGCCTTGGCAGACTGCAAGGATATATACATACGCAAAGGCGGCGACTACGGTCCGTCGTGGCGCGTACTCAGACCGACAACACTTACCGATCAACTCCTCATCAAGACCCGACGTATTCGTCAGATTGAGACAACCGGCACAACTGCTGTCGGCGAGGGCATCCTGCCGGAGTTCAAGGCGTTGGTCAACTACGGTATCATGGCCATAATCCAACTTCGCAACGGTGTAGCCGACCACAAGGACATGTCGGCCGACGAGGCACTCGCCCAATACGACAAAGTGGCGGCCGAAGCCCGCGCACTCATGATTGATAAGAACACCGACTATGGAGAGGTCTGGCGTGATATGCGCGTTTCGTCGTACACCGATCTGATATTGGCCAAACTGGAGCGTATCAAGGAGATTGAAGGCAACGACGGGCACACCTCCGTTTCTGAAGGCATAGACTCCAACTATTTCGACATCATCAACTATGCAGTCTTCGGCATCATCCGCCTCACCAACCCCGACTGATGCAGTTCCGGGGCAAACTAATTCCATGACAGTCCGTATCGTGACGTGGTTGGTACGTATTGTCTTAGGAGGAACTTTCATTTTCTCGGGTTTCTGCAAGGCTGTCGACCCCTGGGGCGGGTTGTACAAGATAACCGATTACCTGAACGCATGGGGCATAGATGCCCGGCACGAATATGCGCTACTGCTGGCCGGAACACTGGCTACTTTCGAATTTGTTTTGGGAGTGATGATTCTGCTGGGCACGTATCGTCGCGCCACTCGTTGGCTTGCCCTTGTATTCATGCTCTTCATGACGGTCTTAACCGTCTATATCTGGATAGCCGATCCGGTAGCCGACTGCGGATGTTTCGGCGAAGCCCTGGTTATCAGCAACGGTGCGACATTGCTCAAAAACATAGTGCTTTTAGCCTTAGCCGGCATCTACGCAAGGTTTAATAATACCGTCAAAGGAGTGATACGGCCTCGGTTGCAATGGATTGCGTTGGTTTCGACTTGCGCATACATAGTCGCCATCCAGTTTTACGGATACCATATCAAGCCGTTAGTCGACTTCCTACCTTATCCTGTAGGGAGCGAACTTACGGCAGATGAAGCAGCCGACATGGTCTTTATATACGAGAAGGACGGTGTCCGTAAGGAGTTTTCGGCAGACAGCCTCCCGGACGAATCATGGTCGTTTGTCGAACGAGTTTCCTCTCCTGAGGCTTCTGCTTCGGTCGCCATATTTGATGGTGACGAGGATGTGACCGCAGACGTTATTGAAACCGAAGGCGATCAGTATCTGCTGCTCGTCAGCGACCCGGATCGCTACGGGATAGCTCGGAGTGAGATGGCCAACAGACTGTATGAGTTTGCCGAAACACGCGACGCATCTATGATTGCCGTAGTTGCCCTTAACGCCGACAGTATCGAAGCTTGGCGTGATGCCACCGGTGCTCGCTACCCGATATTCACCGCCGAAGATACCGACATCAAGATGTTGGCTCGCGGTGATGCCGCTGTGGTCGGTCTGCACGATGGCCGCGTAGCCTGGAAAACTAACGTGTTCGCACTTCCACCGGAGTTCCCCGATGGTGAAGTTACACCCGATACGCTAATCCAAACCGAGTACGACTCGCCACTAATAGGTTGGACTGTTGTATGGCTGCTTTCGCTCGCCGTCGTCGTTACATTATCACTGTCGGTGGGTCATTTCAAAAGGATGACCAAAAAACAGACTGTTGCAGATTCGCGAAAAAATTAGTAATTTTGCACCATAAAAACAAACTCACATAAAATATAACGAAAATGAGAAAAA
>CAZNGJ010000006.1:0-1672 GCA_964572615.1 uncultured Bacteroides sp. | reverse complement strand
CAACTGGAAAATGAACACCACCCTGCCTGAAGGCGTAAAACTCGCCGAAGAAGTAGACAACGTCCTTAAAGGCTTTGAGCCCAATTGCGATGTTATCATCTGCGTGCCCTTCACTCACCTCGCTTCCATCAACGCCATCATCTCCAATCCCAAAAAGCTTGGTCTGGGCGCTGAAAACTGCGCTGATCACAAGTCGGGTGCTTACACCGGCGAAGTATCGGCTGCTATGGTAGCATCGACCGGTGCCACCTACGTAATCCTCGGTCACAGCGAGCGTCGTCAGTACTACGGTGAAAACGGCGAAATCCTCCGTGCCAAGGTTGCCCTTGCTCTCGAAAACGGTCTGACTCCCATCTTCTGCATCGGTGAAGTTCTCGAAGAGCGCGAAGCCGGCAAGCAGAACGAGGTTGTTAAGGCTCAGCTCGAAGAAGGTCTCTTCAACCTTTCGGCCGACGACTTCTCGAAGGTTATCATTGCCTACGAACCCGTTTGGGCCATCGGTACCGGCAAAACCGCTACAGCCGACCAGGCAGAAGAAATCCACGCCTACATCCGCAGCATCATCGCTGACAAGTATGGCAAGGAAGTAGCTGACAACACCTCAATCCTCTATGGTGGCAGCTGCAAACCCTCAAACGCTGCCGAACTGTTCGCCAAACCCGACGTTGACGGTGGTCTCATCGGTGGCGCTTCGCTCAAGTGCGAAGACTTCATGGGCATCGTGAAGGCTTTCTAAGAGCTCGTTTCACAAGACTCATTTGGAACATACTACATAATTGAAAGGCTCGGCATCTTGCCGGGCTTTTTTCGTAAACTATTTAGCGATGCGCGTTGTTGTAAATATGTACTTATAAAACACACAGAGACATAACTAATTTCACACATTATATAAAGAACACACAAGGTATGAATTTCAATAATTTCACCATTAAGTCGCAGGAGGCCATTCAGAAGGCTGTCGAACTGACCCGCAATGCCGGTTCGCAAGCCATCGAACCTGTACACCTCCTGAAAGGTGTGATAGATGAAGGCGATTCGCTCGTGAAGTTCATCTTCCAGAAAATCGGTGCCAACGTTGCAGGACTGACTGCGGCTGTTGACAATGCCATTGCCGCTGAACCCAAGGTGTCCGGCGGTGAACCTTATCTTAGTCGCACCTCAAACGATGTGCTTCAGAAAGCTCTTGATCTGGCCAAGAAAAACGGTGACCAGTATGTAACCCTCGAAGCTCTCTTACAGGCCATCTTCGAGATCAACTCGCCGGCTTCGACTATTTTGAAGAATGCCGGTCTGACCCAAAAGGAACTCGCCGCAGCCGTCGAAGAGCTGCGCAAAGGAAAGAAAGCCACCGACCAGAGCGCGGAAGAACAGTACAATGCTCTGTCCAAATACGCTATCAACCTGAACGAGCGCGCCCGTGAAGGCAAACTCGATCCTGTAATCGGTCGTGACGAAGAAATCCGTCGCGTACTTCAGATTCTTAGCCGTCGTACCAAGAACAACCCCATGCTGATCGGTGAACCCGGTACCGGTAAGACCGCCATCGCTGAAGGTCTTGCCCAGCGTATCGTTCGCGGTGACGTTCCGGAAAACCTGCGTAACAAACAGATTTTCAGCCTCGATATGGGTGCTCTTGTGGCAGGTGCCAAATATAAAGGTGAATTTGAGGAAC